>JABSON010000308.1 GCA_013215915.1 Campylobacteraceae bacterium
TTGATCAGTTAAATTAAACTACTGCAATAGTTAAGCTTACATCTTAGAACTCTATTATTATAATACCATAACATACCGGCTTACTTACAAAATATGTCGACACTAATCGAATAAGAAACGGAATAAAGCCAATTTGGGCTTAAAATCAAGGCAATTGTATATTGGTTCGGATTATATGGGTTCCTAATTTTTAGGCACCGTGTTTGGTCAACAAAATCCAATTGAAGTCAGTAAATAATCCGGTTAAAAGTCCGTGCATATATTTCTGTAACAGTACAGTAAGGCAGTAACTAATAACTCTGCTAACTAAGCAAAATATAACGGTTTTTTAGCAAAAAAAACGGATTTAAAATAGACATTTCCATAAAATCGAACCGGTAACTTAAAGACACTTGAATCAACATTATATGTTCCAATTTTCAGGAAATTCGGATGATTTTTGTGGCCGTGAGACGAAAAAATGAAAAAAAATTACATGTATAATTATACACTATTCTAAACTCTCTTCACGTTGATCAGTTAAATTAAACTACTGCAATAGTTAAGCTTACATCTTAGAACTCTATTATTATAATACCATAACATACCCTTACTTACAAAATATGTCGACACTAATCGAATAAGAAACGGAATAAAGCCAATTTGGGCTTAAAATGAAGGCAATTGTGTATTGGTTCGGATTATATGGGTTCCTAATTTTTAGGCACCGTGTTTGGTTAACAATGTCGAATTGAACTTCGTTGTAATCCGGTTAAAAAAACTCGGGGCATATCCCAGATGACAGTACACTGACTACTGTACAATAACTAATACACAATTTTATTATAATCTACCTACATCACACAACAAAGCTATGCTACCAATATTCTTATAGACTAAGCATGTATTTCATGATTTTATGATACAAAGAATAGGACACAAATTCCATATGACGAGTGTTCTGAATAGGAATAACAATACCGGACCGGATACTTTGCAAGAAACAGTTTGACATGGATACATTTTCCTAGAAGTGAGAAGTAGATATTTAATATAACAGGACCGAATAGTCTCTCTATAGAAACCGTCTCAACAATGAATCATAGGTTATCCCGTCTCGTGTCCAATTTCTTTTTAAATCTGAAAATGAAATGTTTTTAAAAAGGGGTCCAATTTTTTTTTCTCGAAATTCGAAAAAATAAAAACTACCATTTTTATAGACTTTCTAAGAAGTAACTGTTCAAATTTTTAGCCTTCTGGCTCTTCCGGTGTGGCCAGTACGCATTACAGACATATACATACATAGGCAGAA
Source organism: Campylobacteraceae bacterium (assembly GCA_013215915.1). Taxonomy (GTDB): domain Bacteria; phylum Campylobacterota; class Campylobacteria; order Campylobacterales; family Arcobacteraceae; genus NORP36. Next base: position 1,292 of record JABSON010000308.1, read on the forward strand.
TGGATCAAAGACTGAAGAAACCTAAATTGATTGGTGTACAGGTTTATTTAATTTAACGGTTTCTAATAAACTGCCTCACTTTCCCAATATGATCATAAATCGAGTATTCTATACTTACTTTAAAGATGAATTCGCCTATTTTTAAATTAATAGCTAGATATTGTTTTATTTCTTGTGTAATTCGCGAACAAAGAACTAACAATAATTTGAAATGAAAGACAAGTTTTAAATGAACTACAACTTTATTATAGAAATATTACAATGTGAAATATTACAAACTTATAATTCCACTAACTTTTTGGTTCTATATGTATCTGTTGTTTTATTAGATTTTGGAACAGAGCTTATTAAAAATCCAATTTGGGATATGTTCTAAAATTTTTGAACCATACTGCATATTGTTAGCTGATAATTTTATTAATTAGTTATTTACGAGGAAGCCTAAAAAATGAATTAAAATGTGTACTTAAATTTTATATAGTTTGTACTTATAGCTTAATTTATTACATTTTAAAATGAAATCGTATTTTTTAAATTGAGTTTTCCGTTATAAATGTAAATCTACGGTCTCAAGAAGGCATTCGATTCGTAATTTATTTCATTCAAATTGCTTGCGTATCTTGTTTGAAAAAGATATCCGAAAATATCATACATATTTGTAAACCAGAAATGTCGATATTTTTTATGTAATTTAATGTTTATAATAGTAGATAAATCTTAAAATCATACTATGAAAATACTCCCAATTTTATTAAAACGATAAAAATATCAAAGACAGTAGTAGTTTCACTGTTCTAAATATAGACTTTAAAAATTAAGTATATTAAAGAATTATGAGTTGTATATAACTTAAAAGGACTCGTAGAGAATTTATATGAATACATCTAAAGTTAGAAATTATTCATGTCGTCAACCACATAAATGTGAAACGTTATCGATGTCTATTAAACTACATATTAAATAAACAGTACACTGTGCGTTACATAATGTAGAACACGTGATATTTTATTTCGGATTGATACTTCTTGCAAGTTTTTTTTTAATATTAAAATTTCAAGTTGTGCCCCAAACATGAGTTTTTAAGAAACCCTGCTCTAAAAGTTCTACAGAAATAACAACATGATATAAATATCATAGAAACATATAGATTTTTATTTTTACATTTTTTAACACAAATATTACATAATATACATGTTTGGGGTAGTTACCCGGCACTTTCCTCAAGTAAATTACATAACTGAGGAAGCCTTTATAATGTACCTCAAATATGGGTGGTTCCACGAAAAAGTGAAACATTTTTGTTTCACCAAATTTAAAAAGTAATTTTTTCAAACCTATTGGGAGTAAAAATAATGGAATTAATATATAATACTTGGAGGTAATTTTTTAAAAGGAGTCAAGTGAAAATCCCATCCTTCAAAAAAATTCATACCACTAGATTTTTAAAAAATGGAATTAAATTTTCCGATGTCACCCAAATGTAATTGTCACATTTAATACTTAAGATTTGCATCTGCTGTTGTCATTTTTTTGGTCAGATGGCTCTACAATCTATGTAGTTTTACAAAATATATTACTTTCCTTTA
>JABSON010000309.1 GCA_013215915.1 Campylobacteraceae bacterium
TTCATACTTTACCAGACCTGGTATTCGTGTTAAAATAGATATTAACCATATAGCATTATCTTCATTTAATAAATTTATTATTTCAGAACATTTATATTGCAAACCAGTAAGTTCTTCAAATAATTTACTTACTTCATATTTATTACATACTCTATCTTGTCTCATAATTAAAGATAGTTTTTCCATTATCTCTAATTTCCTTTTTGAAAATTTAGCAGGACTAATTTTTAGGACGATTGAGGACAGAACAGTTAGTATCGTTTTCTCTATTATTATTTCTATTAGTTTCATTATCATTAGTTTAAACTCCTACGTCTAACAACCTAACTTAAGGATAAGTTGGCAAAATACTTGATACAACGGTCTTCATATTTCAGCTATTAGACAATTACAAGTTTTCAATTTTTCGCTGATTACACTTATTTTGTTTCCTATGTTTTATTAGTTAGTCTTATATATTCATGTGGTAAGACTACTTTGTCATCTACTGATATTATTGTATAAATTGTATTAAAATACATATCTATTAATTTATATATTTCTTCATTATTATTTTTAACTATTTGAAACCATTTGTTTTTTGCAGTTTGATAAGCTATTACTGATTGAATTTTAAATTCATTATTGAAATTTGCTAAAAATATAGTTGATGAAAGCCAGGTTAATTCATTATCTTTAAACTTCTCTGCATGAACATGTTTATTTCTTATACCGTTAGTTCCACAAATATTATCTAGTGCAGTGATAATAATATCCATTAATGATGTTACTGCCATATTTAATAATTTTTCATTTATGGCTTTACTATATTTTCTTTTAATTACTTTTGAGTATGTTTTTAATCTTTCTTTTAAAATATACATTTCTTGTAAGTAATTATGAACATGATAAATTAAATAATTACTATAATTTATTCCTTCTTCGTCTGGTGGAGTAATAGATATAAATTTTTCTATTAATTGTAATGTGTTTATTGAATTTGATATCTCGTTAAATCCATTAAATATTACATATTCAAATCCTAATTGTTCATCAAAAAAATCGGGGTTTTCTAGTTTTTGTTTTGCAACTGGTTCTAAAAATTGAGGCATAAATTCTGCCATTAACTTTTCAAATCTTTCATATCCATTTAAATCATTCATTCAAATTTATCCTTTGTCTAACTCTTGACGTGAAGGACAAGGAAAAAAAGACCTCATAAATTCGGTTTTTAATTTTAGCTAATTGAGGCTTTAAAAGTTCAAAATTTCGCTCTATATCCTTGTTCTTATTATATGAGGATTTGTTAGACAAGACCATTTTCTTTAAGTGAATATTCTCCATTTTTAGTAATTCTTAATATACCTTTATTATCAGAAAAAATAAAACCAAATTGTTGTAATTTATAAGTTATTTCATCAGTTAAAAGTTGCCCTTTTTTCCACTCAAGAAGTGCTAAAAGAATTGGTGATACATCACTTTTCTTTATTTGTGAATATTCTTTTTCATCTACCAACTCTTTAATTTGTGGTTCAATATTATTTTTAATATATTCTTCTTTACTAAATGCTCGTAAAGTACCATTGCAATTAACTATAATCTCTCTTATATTGTTATCATTATAACAAATATATAATCCTATATTACTCATATTTATACCTTTTTTTTATTTTTTAACTAATGTCTAACGTTTGACTTGAGGAACAATGTAATATGACGGTTCATATCACCTAAGTTTTATACATTCTTTGCGATATATAACACTTAAATATTTTCTTATCTATTACCTTGTTTCTCTCCAAGAACTTGTTATGTATTTTAATACAAAAATTAGAATGCATATTTTAATCTTTTATTTAATTTATAAAACTATTAGCACAAGACTTTACTTTTGAAATAAAAGATGATGGTTTTTCATCAGGTGTGAATGGACAATAAACTCTTTTTACAGTAATAAATTTAGGTTTATTATATAATTCTGCATAGAATTTTAAAAATACTATTCTATTATGACCATCAGATATATAATATTTATTTTTATATTCAATTAGAAGATAATTAGTTTGACTTAAGTTCTCATATTCTTCAAGTGCAATCTTATGAATATCCTTGTTATGATCAATTTCAGCTCTATTAAATGTTTTTAATAAATCTATCCACAAAAATCCTTTTTTTGCATCACTTCCAATAATATCATCTAAGTTAATTTCAACATCATATTTATCTTCGCCATCTCGTTCTAATGGTACCACTGATAAATCTATTATTTCATCTTTTGCAAAATCTAGTTTTGAACATTTATCAACAAATAAATGCCATTCATTTGTTTGTGTTGTTTCAGTTTTCAAATTAGTCCTTTATTTAAAATAAATTTAAATTTTAAAACCTACAAAGAGATTTTAAGTAATCTATTTTATTAATTAAATAGAATGCATTAAACCTGAGATACCATTATGACTTCTCAAACTAGGTACATAACTATTTATTCATTCCCATTGTTGTCCATTTAACCCATATTCTAATTATTAATAGACAAATAAATGTTCCTTTAATAATATGTTAAACGTGAATATGGCTTGGTTTTAAATTAATATTGCATTATACTAGCATTTATCTTAAATAAAAAATGTACTTTTAACACCTATATCAATGTTATTTGGACAGTAATGTCCGTTAATAAGTAAATTTCGTATAAAAGAGACATTATGTCCCTTAAGTGAAAATATTAATTTAGATTAATATATAAAAGTTTGAATAAAATCATATGTGATTATTTGTAAAACATCTATAAAAATACTATGTAGTTTTTGTTTAAAATTACGTATTAAGAATTTGATAATTCTTAGTAATGAGAAAAATC
>JABSON010000031.1 GCA_013215915.1 Campylobacteraceae bacterium
TTAATTTAATATCATTTTTAAGATTACTTCCATTGATCAAAATATTATCAAATATTGGATTACTTAAAGTACAATAAAAATATATAGAATCTTTTATTTTCAATTCTTTTACCGAATATTTAAAAATACTATTATCTAATGTGCCTTTAGTATTCAAATTTGGTTGTATTTCACAATTATTTACATTGGTTCCTCCAAAATTAATTTTTATGTCTAAATTTTTTGCATTATTAAATGAATCATTTGATAATTTCAAGTAAAGTACCGAATCTAATTTAGTATAAATTGAAGGTAAGAATAATTCATCAATATAAATTCTAGCAATTGAATTTCTCTTTTCTTTTTCAATTTTAGCAATCATGTCTTTTTCTTTTTTTTCTTCAACTTTTTTGTTATCATAATAAATATAGTAACTAATTCCACCAGTTATTATTGCTGCAATTATAACTCCCCAAAAGCCAGACTTTCCATCCATAGATTATATCCCTTAATTTTACTTGTTTTTTATTTTAACTTATTCGTTGTTTTACTGGACCACATCCCCAATTTACAAGCTCTTTACCAATGTTTTCCCATTTTATTTCTAGCTCATTTAAAATTTCATAAAGCTTTATATGTGTCATTTTTAAAACTCCATCTATTGTCATATTAAATATTTTATCACCAAACCCAACTATTGCCATACAGTTGCGGGTACAACTACACTTACCTTTATTAAAGCAATGATTATTAACATTATATTTTCTTAATAAAGGTACCCAATAATCTCCTTTTTTATCTAATTCATAAATTTTATTTACTGAAAATCCCTCTTTATGGTCAAAATAATATTTTGATTCAGGAGATTTTTCCATTATTTCTTTTAAATAATCAAATGCATTAATATGTTTTGATTCATAATTTTTAATTGTTTCTTCCAAGTTCAACATTGGTAATAATGATTCAAGCTCATGAACTCCAATATCAAAAGCTTTTATTGTCTTAGATAAATTAAAATCATAAGATGAGAATGCATTAATTGTATCCCCATTACTATCTTTTGGATGTTTTTTATCATTATCTAATAGGCATAGACAAATTCTATTTTCATTTTTAAGTTCATCAAATCTTGTTTTTGCATATGAACCTCCTGCTAATTCATTACAAAAAGAAATTTGTTGCTTTAAATTATTTCTTTTTAGGTAAACATCAAGTATTTTCTTAAATAACTTAAAGTCACTTGTATTTTCTGTTAATAGTAGTGCTGGTGCAGATGAATTTTGCTTTAAAAAATATAAATAACTAAATTTAATTATTGATTTTCCATTTAAAGATATATTAATTGGGGAAGAAGTAGTTTCAAAATCTACTTGAACATATAACTCTATGTCTTCTTTTATTGATTGAATGAATGTCTGGTCTTGATAATTGATACTTGCAATACTTCTTTCGACCGTACCAAAATCTGAAGATTCTTTTATTCTTTTAAATAATGAACGCTTTCCTAAAAGTAAATGATATCCAGAATGGTATGACAACAATAAGTTTGAAATAGCTGTCAATTTATTGTTGTCAAACATACCTTCTGTATTTATTAATTCAATAACCAAAATTATTGTCCCGAAAAAAAGCCAAGAGGCCAATTAAGTAAATATCCATTATCATCAAACTTTACTTCTTTTATATTTGTTTTAGAAGTCGGATCTTTTTTGTCAAAAATTATTACAGAAACATCCTCCTTATTGATAAGCCCTTCTTCTATTGATTCTCCAATGGATTCGATCATTACATTACTATGAGTTTCAAAAATAATTTTAATATTTATTTTCTTTATTTCAATAAACTTAATAATATTAACGAAAAGTCTAGCTAGTTTTGATTGAAAATCTGGATGTAGATGTAATTCTGGTTGTTCTATAATAAAATATTTAGTAGAAGAACTACGTCTCCTAATAACTCTATTTTTAATTAGTTCAGTCCATAGACTTATAATAATTGGCAAAGTTTGTGAAAAGCCAAATCCCATGTCACTTAAATTATATTCTTCATTGTCTTCATTCAGTTTAATTGTTAATGAATAATGTAAACCTTCTCCATTTGCTTTAACAACAAATCCTAAATTTTCTTTTGTCCAAGCTTCAAATTGTTTTCTATCCTTATTATTTAATGAATATATAAACATTGGAACATTGGATCCTTCATGATCTATCTCTTCTATTTCAAGATCTTGGAATCTATAAAACCTTTGTGCCGTGGCCCTTAATGGAGCAATATATCTTACTGATAAAAATGAATCTACAAGACTTTTATCAATTTGATCTGTAATAGTTACAAATTTATTTAGAATCATAGCCATTGTTAATGACATCAGGATACTTTTTTGTTGAGAGCCATCATTTAACCTATTTATAAATTTTTTTTGCTTTTTAAAAACTTTTAGAGAAATTTTAAGAAGATCTTTATTTGAAACATATCCAATTTTATTTAGACCATCAAAAATTGTCTCATCTTTTGTCCTAGGAGAAAAGTATTCTTTAATAAATATAGTTGCCAATTTTGAAAATTCTCTTTTAAAAAGATGAGAAGAGAATTTTTCAACGTCAATAAATTCATCTTTTAGAAATATTTTTTCTTTAAATTTCATTGCAATTGTAGGTAGAAATTTTTGACTACTAGCTAAAAGTTTAAAGTACCCATTTATTAAATTATCGCTGGAATTTACGTCCTTATCTATATCGTAAATAACAGTATTATATATAACAAATTTAGTTAATTTTTCTTTCTCAAAATTCATAATAAAATCAATACCTTCTATTGAAAGTTCAAAGGATTTCAATACTGTATTATGTTTTTTTCCTTCATCCGTTACACTTAATTTAACAATAATTTCTGATTTTTCATTATAGTCTAAACCATTATTAATATATGTATATCTTTCATTTAATGATCTATAATCTATATTTAGTTTAAATGAGAATGATATAATATCATCTTTTGTATGTCTACTTTTGGCCTCGCTAAATGCTCCATAGTCAACAAATCTACCAAACCAAAGTATTGGACCTGTTGTCTTTGATTCAACGGATTGACGAAGAAGTGGGAAGATTCTTAAAAAGGAACTCTTCCCACTACTATTATTTCCAACTAAAACGGTAAGAGGCTTTATTTTTACAAACTTTTCTTCTAAACTTCTTAAATTTTTTATCGAAATCTCATCAATCATTATATTCCCTTTTTTAAAGCTTATTCTATATGAATACATCTTATTAATACATTAATAATTACTATAGAAGTACACATTAAGTATATTAATTATTAAAAATATAGATTATTATGCATTTGAAAATAAAGGGAAGGATACATATTTAAAGTGGAAGTAAGATTAGATAATAATTATTGATTAGTAGTTAGTATACAGTGGGGGATTCGAACCCCCGGAAGTTTTACCTTCATCCGATTATCAGTCGGGTACCTTAGACCACTCAGACAACTGTCCATTAGATTTTACATAAGAAGGGATTTCAACCTTTTAGCATTATATCAGTAGCTACTTAAAATATTATAAAATAATATCTCTTATCTAGTTTTATTCCAATTCATTATATATCTTGATACGATAAAAGTTTGTTAGGTTTAGTTCTTGTACCTGTATATTTCTTCTATAAAAAGACTAGTGCTTATTACTTATAGAGTTTTGTGATAATGAGAGTGACTCCTTATTTCTAAGAAACATTCTTATTCTATCTCATCCAAAAAGTCAGCATACCACTGCATCAAAGTCTTTAACTCTTTTAGATTCTTAGCTCTATTATATACTTCTCGTATTTGATTCTTTTCTTGGTGAGATAGAGCTTTTTCTATAAATTCAAATGAGATATTATGATCTGATATGTGTTCATTACATATAGTAGAGAACATAGATCTAAATCCATGTGCTACTATTAACTCTTTTGGATATTTCATTTTTCTTAGTGCTGAATTTACTGTATTGTTACTCATATGTGAATTCTCATGTTGAGTATTAGGAAATAAATACTTATTAGTTCCAGAGTATTGATACAGGTCTTTTAATATTTTTATCATTTGTTTTGATAAAGGTAGAATATGTTCTCTTTTCATTTTCATTCTCATTGCAGGAATAACCCATACTTTGTTTTTAAAGTCAATATCACTCCATAGGGCAGATATTAAGCTTCCTTGTCTTTGAGCTGTATAAATACTCATTAGTAAAGCATATCTAGTATATATCTCACCATCATATACTCTCATGTCTTTTAATAATTGTGCAATAGTACTTATATCAGATATAGTAGGGTGATTTCTAATATCTGCTTTAGTAAGTCTTTTAAATGTTTTTAATTCTAGTTTAGCAAATAGATCTATTTCTTTTAGTATGTTTTCCGTATATGCGTATTTAAATACTTCTATCATAATCTTTTTTGTTCTATCTAGTGTTTCTAGTTTTCCTACACTTTCTAATTTTGACAATATATCTACCATTAGTTCAAAGGTAATATTATATATAGAAGTGTTTCCTTTTTTAGGTAAGTGAGCGTATATATGATTACTTACTCTTCCTCTTGCTTTTTCCATAGTATTATCTTGTATTTTTTTATTATGTTGTTTTAAAATAAAATATTTTTCAACTATATATTCAATAGTATATATCTTCTTTTCTTCTTCAATAATCTTTTCTTGTTTTTCCTGTTTTGTTTTTTCAATAGGATCAATGTTTTGAGAGAGTAATAATAAGAGTTCATTCTTTTTACTTCTTGCAGCTGCTAATGAAGTTTTTGGATAAGAACCTAAAGATGTTTTTCTTCTTTTTTGTGATATTGGAGAGGTAAATCTAAATTCCCATAATTTAATTCCACTCTTTTTTACTAAAAGTTGTAATCCTTCACCATCAGATAAGGTAAAATCTTTTTCTTCACTTTTTATAAATCTTAATTGTGTTGCATTTAAATTTGCCATATTGAATCCTTATTTCTACAAAATAGAAGAATTGAGGCTGAAAAAATGTACCAATAAATGTACCAATTATTTCCGTTTTGTATAATATTAGCTTAATACAGTTTAGATTAAAAAGTGGTTAGAGACTCGATGTAGTAGTGTTTCTTAAGGGTTATTTGGATTGTCTTGAAAGGTCTTCTGGTACCCGTACTCGGAATTGAACCGAGAAGCCGTGAAGCATCGGATTTTGAATCCGACGTGTTTACCAATTTCACCATACGGGCTTGTAAGACTAGAATTATATGTAAGTTATACTTAAAATAATGTTAGCTTCTTTTATAAATACTCTATTATGTGAAATTTTACTTATTTTTGAATTAAACTCTATTTTTCACTATACTCTTACTATATATAGACTAAAATACATTATTATTAATAAAAAAGGTTTTATATGCGTGATGAAAAACTATTAGATGAAATAAAAAATAGATATGCTTTAGATTCTAATATCAAAAAAATAGTAACAGACTTATCTCATAATGTTAATTTATGTTATTGGGCTAATAAATTTTGCTCTGATGAGTTTGGTAATAATGTTGAATTATCTGAAGCTTTATTTGATGAAGCAAGTCAAAGAGCTGAAGATTTTAGAGATTATAAAGAATTAGCATTTTCTGTTGGTAAAAGATTTGGTCTTAATGATACAGATTGGGCTAAAGAGTTACTTGATATTACAATTAAGAAGATTACAAACTTAAGAGACTTAAGAAACTTAGCAGATGAATTAGCTAAAAAGAATGATGGTTTTTATGATGTAAAAATAGCAGCTACTTTATATAATGAATGTATAAGCAAAGCAAAAAGTGCTTATGATTATTATTGTATTGCTGATTCTTTATGTGATATGGATTTATTAAATGATCATGCTTGGGCTAAAGAGATTTATGTTTTAGCGATTAAAGAAGTATCTAATGCTGAAGAGTTAGTATATATAGCAGATGCTATTAGTGACGAAGATTTATTAAATGACCAAGACTGGGCTAGTGAGTTATATGCTAGTGCTGATGAGTTTGAAGATAAAGAAAACTATTAGGAAATAAAATGAATATTGCAATAATGTCCTCTGGTGGAGATTGTGCAGGTAGTAACCCAGCAATCAAAGCTTTTGTGGAACATTCTTTGAATAATAATATTAGGCCATTTTTAATTTATGAAGGATTAGAAGGTTTAATTGATTCTAAAATTAAAGAAGCAAAAATAGAAGATGTTTCAGGTCTTTCTCATTTAGGTGGAACAATAATTAGAACGTCTAGATCTAAAAGATTTTTCAAAAAAAAATATAGAGCTTTATCTTTTGAAAATTTGCAAGCATTTGGAATAAATAAACTTATAGTCTTAGGTGGAAATGGTTCTTTTAAAGCTATAGAAGTATTCTCAAAAGAATTTGATATTTCTGTTGTTGGAATTCCTTCTACTATTGATAATGACGTTTATAAAAGTTCTTATTCACTTGGTGTCGATACTTGTTTAAATGTAATATCAAGAGCTTTAGATGAGATAAGAGATACATCATCTTCTTTAAATAGAGCATTTGTTATTGAAACAATGGGAAGAGATTTTGGTTACTTAGCTTTAGTCTCTGCTATTACTTCTGGTGCTGAGGTATGTATAATTCCTGAAATTAAAGCAAATTATGAAAGTATAAAAAATAGACTTTTAAATGAAGTTCTTGATGGAAGAGTTTATACTTTAGCAATTGTTGCAGAAGGAAGTGATGCTTCCACTAAAATGGTGGATTTATTTACAAATGATTTAAAAATGGATACAAGACTTTTAGTTTTAGGATATATTCAAAGAGGTGGAACACCTAGTTCATATGATAGGCTAATGGCTAATCTATTTGTAGTTAAAAGTATAAATAAATTAATAAAAAAAGACAATTTAAAAAAAGTAATAGTATATAAAAATTCTAAATTTAAATTTCTTGACTTAAAAGAAGTTAATTCTTATAAAGCAGAAATAAATGAAGACTTATTAAGTTTTGCAAAAAACTTAAGTAAATAAGTTCATAAAGTTTACACTTAAGTAAGCTATAAACTTATATTTTGTACATTACATTTTTAATAGATAGGAAAATTATGAATATAGTAATACAAGAAATATATAGAGCTAATAATGAAAGAGAAAAAGAATTACAAATTCTTTTATCAAAACTTTTATTTTCAACAGTTCAAGAGAGTGGTTGTGTTTGTTTTGAGGTATATCAAAGTGATGAAGATACTTCTGAGTTTTTAGTTTATTCTGAATTTAGAGATGAAGAAGCACATAAAGAACATGAAGATAGTTTTCATATTAATATGTTTAATTCTAAATCTAAAGAATTAGTTTCTAAAAAAGAAATATTACCAAGTTTTTAAGTCAAAATTTAATTTTGACTTAAAAGTTGGTTTTTCCAAAAACAATATCTTTACTGTTCACAAAGCGCTTACACTTTAAACCTTCTAATATTTTACACATTTTAATCCAAGCTTTTGAATGACCTTTATCTTCATTTGAATAAATCTTTAATTTAAAAATCATAGCATGAGCATATTCATGAGGTAAAACATCATTTATCATATAATCTAAACTTTCTTTAAATCTTTTTTTATTTAAAACAATTTTAATATCTTCATTTTCACCATAAGAAGCTAAGCCAAAAAGATTTGAATTTAAGTTATTTGATATTATTATTGGAAAATCAACATGAAGATTAAATTTTTGTAAAATAAGTTTTTTTAAATGTAGTTCTTTAGTTTTAATTTGATTAATAATTTTTTCATTTAAAACATTATTATTAAATTTGTAGTTTTTATATAAAGAGTAAAATAAAAAAGAACTTGATAATAAGATTATTATTATAAAGATCTTTTTTAATTGAATTATAAACAAGATTTATTTTTATGCAAAAGTTTGCATTAATACATCTTTATGATGATTTAATTCTTTCATTAATTCATCACCATGATCATTAATATCTGGATGATATTTTCTAGCTAATTCTTTATATTTCTTTTTAATATCTTCTTTTGAAGGATCACTAGTAAAAGAGAAAAAGTTTTTTGCTTTTTGAACTTCATCCATTTGAGGCTTTTGAGTAAAACTTGACTGATGCCCACCTTGGTGAAAGTTTGCATTTTGAAAGTCTGCTTGGTTAAATTGAAATTTAAATCCTTTAGACATCTTTTTTAATCTTTTATATACTAAAAAATAAAATAAAACACCAATAAATAATATAACTCCTACGAAAGCTAAAAAATTTGTGAATATTAAATATAATAAAAATAAAGTAATTCCTGTTTTAATAAATCTATTTAATGCGTATTGAAAGTTGTTCAACGTCTACCTTTATATCTTTTTTACATTATAGTATGTTAAAAATATGATTTAAATTAATAAGATTGAAAAAAAAATATAATGTTACATTATTTCTCATTGTGTAATTTCCAAATGCTATTTTAATGCTATGATATTTTTATCATAACATTATCATAGCATTTGAATATCATAAGGTAATTAACAAGGAGATATTTATGGATATCAGTTTACAAGCACTTTGTGCCGCTTTACCAATAATCGTTGCAGCTGTTCTTTTAGTAGGTTTTAGATTACCTGCAAAAAAAGCAATGCCAGCTGTTTATGTAGTAACTTCATTAGTTGCTTATTTAGTATGGGAAGTTTCTTTTAATAGAATTTTAGCTTCTTCAATTCAAGGTCTTCTTATTACAGTTGCAGTTTTATGGATTATATTTGGAGCAATTCTACTTCTAAATACTTTAAAACACTCAGGTGCAATTGCTGTAATTAGACAAGGTTTTAATAATGTTTCTCCAGATAGAAGAATTCAAGTAATTATAATTGCTTGGTTATTTGGTTCATTTATCGAGGGTGCTTCAGGATTTGGAACACCAGCTGCAATTGCTGCACCATTAATGGTAGCAATTGGTTTCCCTGCAATGGCTGCTGTTATGATTGGTATGATGATTCAATCAACTCCTGTATCATTTGGTGCAGTTGGAACTCCAATTTTAATTGGTGTTAACAAAGGTTTAGATTCTGAAGGAATTGGAGCTACTTTAAGCTCAATGGGTTCTTCATGGGATCAGTATTTACAAATTATTACTTCTGAAGTTGCTATTGTTCATGCAGTTATTGGAACAATGATTCCATTATTTATGATTGTTATGATGACTAGATTCTTTGGTCAAAACAAATCATGGACTGAAGGTTTATCAATTGTTCCTTTTGCAATCTTTGGTGGTCTAGCATTTACAATTCCTTACGCATTAACAGGTGTTTATTTAGGAGCTGAGTTCCCATCATTAATCGGAGCATTAGTTGGTTTACCAATTGTTACACTTGCTGCTAAAAAAGGTTTCTTAGTACCTAAAGATAGTTGGGACTTTGCACCAAGAGAAAAATGGCCAGTTCATTGGGTAAGTAAATTTGAGATGAAACTTGATGCTATGACTGAAAAAATTCCTATGTCTTTAACTAAAGCTTGGATTCCTTATGTTCTTGTAGCTGCTATTTTAGTATTAACAAGAGTATCTGATGATGTTAAAGCATTCGTTAAAGGTTGGGTAATTCCTTTCAAAGATATTTTAGGTGAAGGTATTTCTTATTCAATTGTTCCTTTATACTTACCAGGTGGTATCTTAGTATTTGTTGTTCTTTTAACTTATTTCTTACATGGTATGAAAGGTAACGAGATTAAAGCTGCTGTTTCTGAATCTTCAAGAGTAATGTTAGGTGCTGGTTTTGTACTTGTATTTACTATTCCATTAGTTAGAATTTTAATTAATTCAGGAATTAATGGTGCTGGATTTGATTCTATGCCTGTTGCTATGGCTAACTATGTTGCTGCTTCTATGGGTGATATTTATCCATTATTTGCACCACTTGTTGGAGCATTAGGAGCATTTATTGCAGGAAGTAATACTGTTTCTAATATGATGTTATCTCAGTACCAATTTGGTGTTGCTGATGCTTTAGGTTTATCTACTGCATTTATGGTAGCTCTTCAAGCAGTTGGAGCGGCAGCTGGTAATATGATTGCAATTCATAATGTTGTTGCAGCATCTGCTACTGTTGGTTTATTAGATCAAGAAGGTGATACTTTAAGGAGAACTATTATTCCTACAATTTATTATTGTTTACTTGCTGGTATAATTGGAATGATTGGTATGTATGGAATCGGACTAGTTGATCCATTAATGAAATAATAATATTTCTTTAAAAAAGGGTAGAAGTTTAGTCTTCTACCCTTTTTTTATGCCAAAAATAAATAGATATATAAATAATGAAAGATTTAATAATTTAGACAAAAGATTATATTTATGGCACAATATATTTAATAATTATTTATTGGAGTTCTTATGTATAATGATAAAGTAAAAGATTTAGTTTTAGCAAGTATAGTTGCCGATGCATATTGTCTTGGTTCACATTGGATATATGAAGAAAAAGAATTAAAAAAACTTCCCTTAAATTGGAATAAATTAAATAATGCTCAAAGTAAATGGCACAAGGGTAAAAAAGCTGGTGAGCTTACTCATTATGGTGATTTAAATATATTTTTTTATAATTTTATAAAAAAACAAAATACATTTGATGAAAATACTTATCTAAAAGAATTTGTAAATTATTTAAATTCATATAATGGATATATAGACTCTTCGAGTCAAAAAACGATTGATCATTTTAAAGATAATTCAAATGAAGAATCAAAATCAACTGATCTGTCTATTATTTCAAGAATTCCTTCTTTATTGTTAGTCTCAAATAATAAAAAAGAGTTTTTAGATAATGTTGAAAGATTAATATCTATATCTCATAATTCAAATATTTCTTTATCTTTGGGAAAACTATTTTCAGAAGTTTTATTATCTGTATTAGAGGGAAATGAAATTATAGATGCTTTTAATAAATATAAAGAAGATTATTCTAAAGATATACAAGACTTAATAAATAAAGGAATAAACTCTAAGTTCTTAAGTACGGAAGTGTCGCTAAAAAACTTTGGAATTGCTTGTAGTATTAAGGATGGTTTATCTGGAGTACTTCATATACTAACTAAGTATAATAGTTTTGAGGATCTAATGATCTTTAATGCAAAAGTAGGTGGAGATAATTCATCTAGGGCTATGATGGCTGCAATTTTATTTGTTGCAAAAAATGGAATCTTAGAGATTCCATCTTCATATTTAAAAACAAAAGTTAAAGTTGTTTAGAAATAAACATTTGTAGATAAATCATTAATTTGATTTACCATAGCTTTTGTATTATCAAATGATATATTAATAGGGTAAGCTTCTTTTTTATATTGTAAAACTAGTGAAGGAAAAGATTGAACTCTTAAAGAATCTCGTTTTTTTAAATCTTTTGTGAGTAAATCTTTTGTTCCTTTTGAATATAAATCTAATTGAAATTTATTAATATCTAAATTAATTTCAATAGCTGCTTTAATTAATATATCTTTATCTGAAGGATTCAAAGCTTTTAAATAATAAAACTCTTGAATTTTTTCTAACATTTCTACTTCTTTATTTTGAAGTTTGGCTGCAATTACTGCTTGACAAGAAAGATATGTTGATCTTCTTGGTATATTATTTTTCCAGAAATCATAATTAAAAGAAGTATTTGTTTGTTTTTCAATAGTTTTCCAAATATTTTCAATATTTAAAGCCATTTCTTTTGTCATTGTTTCATCTGTATTTATTGCTAGTCCTCCTGCTATATAAACAATATTAATATCATCTGACAATTCTTCTTTTAATATCTTAAACGTTTTTGAAAAAGCATAACACCATGAACACATGGGATCGTATATATAATATAAAGTTTTTTTAATCATAAGAAATTTTATCATCTTTTTTTGTGAATAAAATAAAAAATTAATAATTTTAGATAAAATGAATTATATTTATATAAAAGAGGGCAAATGAATTCTAATGAAGAGGTAGTTTACAGACCACCTGCTGAAGCAAACAGTTTATTATTACAAGTTACAATAGGCTGTTCATTTAATAAATGCACATTTTGTACTATGTATGAAGATAAAAAATATGATGTTCGTAAATTAGAAGATATTTATGATGAAATAGAAGTAATGTCAACTCTTTATCCGGATACAAAAAGAGTATTTTTATGTGATGGAGATGCTTTAAACTTAGATACTATACATTTAGTAAAAATACTTATTCATTTAAATAAATTTTTTCTAAAACTTAAGCGTGTAGCGACTTATGCTTCTTCTTTTAACTTACTTAAAAAAAGTAAAAAAGAGTTGTTAATTTTAAAACACTTTAAATTATCATTGTTTTATTATGGTTTAGAAAGTGGAGATGAATTAGTTTTAAAAAGTATTAATAAGTATATTAAAACTGATCAAATTATAAATGATTTAAATAAAGTAAGTGAATGTAATATTAAAATATCTTTAATGATAATTTTAGGTATCGCCGGTAAAAAAAGAAGTTTAGAGCATATTAAAAACTCTGCTTTATTAATCAATCAAGTTAAAGTTAATTATTTATCAACTTTACAATTAGGATTAGCTGATTCAAAAGATAGAAAATTTAGAAAATCTTATGAAAAATATATAGGCGAGTTTGTATTTTTAAATCAGGAAGAGATGTTAAAAGAACAAGCATACTTTATATCTTTACTAAAACCTTCAAAAGCTTTGATTTTTAGATCCAATCATAGTTCAAATATTTTAGCACTAGCAGGAGTTTTACCTAAAGATAAAAAGAAATTAATATCTGAAATAAAACTTATTCTTATAAAATATGATTTAAAATTTATCTCAAAAAGTTTTGAATAATTATAAACCTTGTAATAATATATCAAAAAGATAATCTACTTCTTCATCAGTAAATGAAATCAATGATTTTTCTTCAAATAATTCTTTTATTTTATAAAAAGAAAACTTTTTAGCATAAGTACATTTAGCATGAACTGGTAAAAAACTTCGAACAAGTGAAACTTCTGTATTTATCTCAACTTCGCATAATAAACACATATAATCAGAATGTAATCTTCCTTCAAATTCTAATAATTGTAGATAAGCTTGAATTATTGCTCTTTTAGGATTTTGTTTCACCATTATAGAAATCAGTGAATTTAATAAGTTCATGTAAAAAGGATCTAGTTCTTCAACATCTTTTAAGTGGCTATAAAACAGCTTAACAAATCTTTGCCAAAGATATAGTTTTTCAGTATCAAAAATCCAAGGAAAAGAGATATGTAAAACATCTTTTAATCTTGGAATAGTTGATTTGTAATTCGATTCTAATTCAAAATCTATTTTATAAGCAATATTAATAGTAGAATGTCTCGCACCATAAAATCTATAAGTACTGTAAAGATGAGTCTCTCCTAGTATTAAAACTATTAAATCATCATCTCTTGATTTTTTAATATCAATTATAAAACCTTGCATTAGTCTTCTTCGTTTTCTACTTTCATTTGGTGTAGTTCTTCAAGAATCTCAATTGCTTCTTCTTCATCCATGTCACCTTTTTTAATATCTTCTAACATGTCTTCAAAATCACCTTTTAATTCTTGCATATTTTTCAATTCTTCTTTAGTTTCTTCAGTCTCTTTCTTTTTTGCAACAATTTCAAATAAGTCATCAATGTAATCTTCTAAATCTATAATTACATCATGTTTAAGTAATTCTTCTAATTCTTGAATTTTTGTCATGTTATTTCCTCTTAAATTTTAAGTAATTATAACAAAATATTTCTAGTGATTTGCTTCATATTTATAAATCTTATGGTAATATGAATAAATAAATTTAAAAATTATAAAGGGATGAGTATATGAAATTTGAAAATGTAACAGTTGCAAAAGAAGCGAACATTTTATACGAAGGTAATATTACAAGTAGAACATTAGAATTTGAAGATGGAACTAGAAAAACTTTAGGAATTATGTTAGCTGGTGAGTACGAACTTACATCAATTCATGAAGAAATCATTGATATTCAAAGAGGTGAATTAGAAGTTCTTTTACCTGCACAAGAGTGGAAAAGATTTATAGGACCCGCAACAATTAATGTACCTGCTAATTCAAAATTCAAATTAAGAGTACATTCTCTAGTTGATTATTGTGCATCATTTATAAAATATTAGATAAAAAAAGCTAAGAGTAAAACTCTTAGCTTTTTTAATGTCTTAAATACTTATAAAATTAAGCAACTTCTACTTTAACAGCAGTTGATTCCCAAATTCCATGTTTAGTACAGTAACCATGTGCAACAAGGTTTAATTTTTTACCTGTAGCTCTAATGTTGAATGTAACTTCAGCATGAGATTTTTCATTACCTAAAGTACCAGGTACAAATTGAGTTTTAGCTAACATTGTATCACCATTGAATAATGTAATACTTTCAATATAATGATCAAAATCATCTGGATGAGTAAATTCGTTACCCATTTTAACAGTTACTTGGAACATTTCTCCTGCGATTGCAGTTTCATTACAGTGAATGAATGGTGAATGTCTGTCAATTAAATCTTTTTTAGCTTCTCTCTCAATTGTATCGATATCTACGTATTTATGAATTTTTGGCATATTGTTTTTTCCTTAAAATAATTTGTGGAATTATACTATAATTAAATAAAAAATTAAATGATAATTTTAATACAAAAATTATTTTTAAGAAAATAAACAGAAAATGTATTTTTATGATATTATTGCATATGAACAAAGAAGATTTTTTTATTAACGAATTTGTTAAAAATAACAAACAAGATAGATTTATAGGTGATGATGCTGCTGTAATTGGAAAAGATGTATACTCAATGGATGCATTTTTTGAAAATGTGCATTTTAAAAGAGAATGGTTTTCTCTCAAACAAATTGCAGCAAAAGCTATGCTAGTAAATATCTCAGATGCAATTGTAATGAATGCAATTCCTAAGTATGCGCTACTTTCAGTAGCAATTCCAAAAAGTTTTTCATTTAATGATTTAGAAGAATTAGCAAGTGGTTTTAAAAAAGTTGCTAAAAAATATAATATTAAAATAATTGGTGGAGATACTATTTCAAATGAAAAATTAGATATATCTATTACAATTATTTCACATACAGAAAATGCAATATATAGAACAGGTACAAAACTTAATGACCTTGTTTGTTATACAGGTTCATTAGGAACGTGTAAAGAAGATTTAGAAACATTACAAAACGGTGGAAAAGTTTCATCAAAATCAAAATTTATTAAACCAAAATTAAGAGCTGAATTCTTTTATGAAATCGCACCTTATATTAATTCTGCTTTAGATATTTCAGATGGTTTATTTTTTGAATTAGAAAGACTAAGTAAAGCTAATAAAATAGACTTTGAATTTTTATATAATATTCCAAAAGAACAGGCTTGTTCTGGAGAAGAATATGAAATATTATTTACTTATTCACAAAAAAATGAAAAAATTATTAAAAAAATAGCAAAAAAACATAAAATTAATTTAAACACATTTGCAAAAGCTGTAGAAGGCGAATTTAAATGCTTATGTTCTAAGCACCACTTTTAAGGAAAAAATTTGACAAAACAATTTTATTTAAATCACTCAAAAATTGATGTATTATTTAAACAAAACAAAGACGATTTCTGTGTTACAGAAGTTCCATTATATGAATTCTCAGGTGAGGGTGAACATTTAGTTATTAAAATTAGAAAAAAAGATTTAGCAACATGGGATGCTATAGAAATTTTAGCTAACTTTTTAGGTTGTAGACCAAGAGATATTGGGTATGCTGGACTTAAAGATAAAAATGCTTTAACTATTCAAAGTATTTCTGTACATAAACAATATGAAGAAAAGTTAAAATCTTTTGAACATAAAAATATTAAGATTTTAGGTACAACTTACCATAATAACAAAATCAAAGTAGGGCATTTAAAAGGTAATAACTTTTTCATTAGACTTAAAAGAGTTACAGTTCCTGAAGGTCGTAAAATTGAGCAAGTATTAAAAACAATTGCACAAAATGGTATTCCTAATTATTTTGGATTCCAAAGATTTGGAAATGATGGAGATAACTACATCAAAGGTAAAGAAATTATTGATGGAACTAGAACTGAGAAAAGAAGAAACTTAAAACAAATGTATGTAAATGCATATCAAAGTTTTTTATTTAATTCTTGGTTATCATCTAGAATAGAATTATCAAAATTAATTGCTGCTTTTGAACCAAAAGAAATTTATGAAAAAGTTAATTTACCACTTGATATTGTAAAAAATATGAAAAAACAAGCTCATCCTTTTAAATTATTACAAGGTGATTTAATGTCACATTATCCTTTTGGAAAGATTTTCCATGTAGAAGATATGACTGTTGAAGCTGAAAAATTTAATCTAAAAGATAGAGTTGCAACTGGTTTATTAGCTGGAAAAAGAGTTAAAAGAGCAGAAGGTTTAGCTTTAAATTATGAACAAAACTTTGATGAAAACACTGGTGAAGATGGAGCAAGAAGATTTTCTTGGGTTTTCCCAACTGACATAGAATCTAATTATAAAGAAGATAAAAATTGGTTTGAATTACAATTCTTTTTACCTAAAGGTTCTTATGCAACAGAAGTGATTTCTGAATTAATTCATTAAGTTATTTGTTACTTACATATTAATTAAGGAAAAATAAGATAAACTTTATAAAGACAAAGAAAAGGTATCTTATGAAATATGAAAATTTAATTACACAATTGTGCGAAGTTATTAAAGAATCAGAAAAAAATGCTGTTGAAATATATGATAATCTAGAATCAATTTCTACTATTTTAGAAAATTTGAATTTACCTTTACATGAAAGTAAAAAAATAGAATCTTTATTATCTGATTCATATGGTTTAATACAACATCAAGATTTACATAGACAAAAAATCGAGAGAGTTGTAAATGCAGTCTGTGAGCATAATAATATAGATGCTAGCAAATATAACATAGCACCATCAGCAAAACACATTAATGGTGATGCTAATGATGATTTAGTTAGTGAAGACGAACTAGAAGCTTTAATTAAAGAAATGCAAGAAGCTTAAAGAATGATATTTTCTACTTTTGTATATGATATAAAAGTAGAATTATCTTTAGCAATCTCTACCCATGAATCAGTATTAAATTCAATCTCAATAATAGAAGATGTATTCATATCTTCCCTTGAATCACATAACATATAAGCTAAAGCAGAAACACCAGGATTGTGACCTACTAAAAACACTGTATCATTTGAATCATGAATATAATTAATTGTTTCTATAATTGCATTAACATATGGCTCATAAATATATTGATTAGGATTTAAATTTTTCTTAAAAGATAATTCTTTTGCAATAATATTTGATGTCTGCATTGTTCTTGTAGCAGGACTTGTTAATATATAATCAAGTTTAATATTTTTGTTTTTTAAATACTTTGCTATGATTTTAGTATTATCAATACCTTTTAGTGTTAGTTCTCTATCAAAATCATCAATACTTTCACTTATATCTTCAGTTTTTGAGTGTCTTATAATAAATAATTTTTTCATTTTAAATCTTTTTTAAAATTATAAGATATTTATCTTAAAAGGAATCTAATAAATAAGAATTATTTGTAAATATTTTTGG
>JABSON010000310.1 GCA_013215915.1 Campylobacteraceae bacterium
ACAAAGCAATAATTGAATTAAAATTATTTTTTGATATTTCATCAAAAGACCTTTTAATATTTTCTTCATCTTGATTAACAGAATCAAATGTTTTTATATTTACTTTTATATCTCGATATAAGAAATATGCAATAATAGTATCAAGTGATGTTTTTGCATATTTTCCAATTAATTTTGAAGGGTAAATAACTGCAATATTATAAACATCTTCATTATCAGGTAAAATAACTTTTTCTTCTGTTACTTTAATTTCTTTATCAACAACTGTTTCTTCAGGTTTTGAAGTATAGACCTTTTCATTTTTAGGAATTACTACCTTGTTATCACTTCTTATAATAACTTCTTGTTTACTTGAACAAGATACGAATAAAAATATACTTAAAATAAGTAAAATTACATTTTTCAAAATTTCTCCATTTCATTTTTGACTTTTAGCATGTCATAATATGCTTCTTTTTTTAAAGAGGGATTCCTAATTAAAAAACTTGGGTGATAAGTACATATCGTTTCTATATTTTTATATTTTAAAGATTTTGATTTATAATCATTATTATTCGTTTTTTCATTAAATAATAACTCATAAGCACTTTGACCTAAGATTACTAATAGCTTAGGTTGAATTAAATCAATTTGTTTATTTAAATAAGAATTACATGAATGGATATCATTATTTAAAACAATATCTTTTGATGATTTACATTTTACCATTGAGGAAATATAAACTTTTTCTTTTTTAATTTTTAAAACATTTTCTATCATAAGAGCTAATAATTCACCATTTTTACCTCTATAATATTCTCCTGCAGTATCTTCAACTGAATTAGGTTCATCATATAAAAACATAATATTAGCATTTTCACTACCATAACCAAATAATATATTTTTTCTGCTTTTGCTCAAAGAACATAAATGACAATTATCAACTATATTATTTAAACTTTTTAAATTATTTGGTAATTTATGTTCATTCTGAATATTAACATTTAAATTAAAATGGTCACAGTACTCATAACCAAGAGATTGTAAAAAATTTAATTTATATAAAATATTATCTTTATTTATTTTTGTCATATATGATTGTACTAAAAAAGCCCTTTTATAAAGTAAAAACTATAAAATAGTACCTGAATTGTAAATAATTCTGTCTCTTCCTTGAAATTTTGCTTGATATAAATATTTATCCGCAGCAATAAGCGCATCTTCATATGATTTATAATCACTTCTTAAAGAAACCCCTGCTGAAAACTTAACTTTTACTAAAATATCATTGTATACAAAAGAATTTTTATTCATAATATCTTTAACTCTTTTTACATATTCATAAACTTCATCTTCATCTTTATAATGTACTAAAACAACAAATTCTTCTCCACCATAACGTGAAACAATATCATCAACTCTTGTTAATTTATTTAACAAAGATGCAAAGGACTTAAGAATAGTATCTCCACAATCATGACCATGTTCATCATTTATATTTTTAAAATGATCTAAATCATAGAATATAATTGCATATTTTGACTCAAATATCTTATATTCGTTATCAATTTTATCTAACTCACTTTGAAAAGCTCTTCTATTTAATATACCAGTTAAATAATCAGTATTTCTTTCTTTACTTAAAGATTTTAAATCTTTCTCAAGCCTAATAATTTTTTCTTCTAATTCATCATAATATTCTTGACCTTGTAACAATTCAATTTGGTTTTTTGTAATAGAAGTTTCTAAATTCAATATTGTATTAACAAGTTTTTGTTGTAATGAAATAAGTTCTCTATGGGAATTATTCGATAAATTTAAAGAAGACAACTCCTCTTTAATTTTTGCAGTTTCATCTTTTGTATTTTTACTTTGTATTAAAGATTTATCTAAATATTTTCCTAAAACTGTAAAGATTTTTGTTATATCTAAAGATTTTGCGTTTAAAAGATTCCTATCTAAAATAATTCTATTTTTACTTAGTTCTTTTATTTTATTTATATAATTATCATTTGTAATAAGTTTTGGATTTAAGGATATTGCATTTATAACTTTATCAATATTTGGAATAATACTCTTATCTAAGGAAGGCTCCATAATTATTTTTAAATGATTTATAAATCTACTTAAATCATCATTTGAAACTCTTGAATTTAGTATAGATACAAGATCATAAGAAGTAATAGTATCATTTAATAATATATCATTTTTTTCATCATTAGATAGATTATTTATTATTTCTTTTATTTGAATTATTTCAGGAACATCTTCATATTTTTGAGCTTGCCTTATAAATTCTTTTTCATAAGCTAAAGGAGTCGCTAGAACTTTAGATTTTTGCAAAACACCTAAAGTATGTTTGATAATATTTAGAATTTTATTCATAAGCTTCCATTTTTTTGTTTCAAAATTATAACATAATAAAAAGAAAACTATATTTAATCAATAAATATAGTCAAATTTAGAATTACATTTATTTGTTAATAATTATTATATTATTTACTAATTAATTTTGATTAGAATTAATAGTATAAATAATGTATAAATATACTATACAATAAATATATATTATATTAATAATATTATATTGAAATATACACATTTACTTATTAAATTATTTATTAAAATTATTATCAAAAAATAAATACTTAGTTTATTTTATTTATAAATTTTTATTTAATGTTTTTTTAAATAATTTTTAATTTTACTAAATTTTTCTAAATTTTATAATTTATGATAAAAAAGTGATAAGAAACCTTCGTCATTTTCAACACAATTTTTTGGGTTAAATTTGAAATTGGTTT
>JABSON010000311.1 GCA_013215915.1 Campylobacteraceae bacterium
GCTTAAAATATAAAGTAATTTAAAAATACTTTATAATATTTAAGAGATTAAGTAGATTTTAAGGTGGCGACTAGCAGACGAACGTAGAGGGTCGCTGAAGTCTGACGTTATATTAAATAAGGATTATAATGAAACTAAAAATATATCAAATTGATGCATTTACAGATAAAGTATTTACAGGAAATTATGCAGCTGTAATACTATTGAAAGAATGGCTCTCTATTGAATTAATGCAATCAATTGCAAGCGAGAATAATCTTTCTGAAACTGCATTTATTAAAAATACAATTAATAATACTTATGAAATTCGTTGGTTTTCACCTTTAACTGAAATTGATTTTTGTGGTCATGCTACACTAGCTTCTGCTTTTGTTATATTTGAAGAAAATAATATGCTTAGGGAAATTGAATTTATTGCAAAAGCAGTTGGAAGTCTTAAAGTCACTCAAGAAAAAGACAATTACATTAAAATGGTATTTCCAAATAGAAAACCAAAAGAAATTTCATCTGTACCAAATGAATTATTAAAAGGATTATCTATAGCTCCAACTGAAGTACTTTTAAGCCAACAAGCATATTTTGCTATATATGAGAATGAAGAAGATATTTACAAAGTAGAACCAAATCTTGAAGAATTGAAAAAATTAGCCCCTTATGATGTTGTTGTTACAGCTAAAGGAAGTCAATATGATTTTATATCAAGATATTTCTGGCCTGCAAATGGAGGGAAAGAAGATCCAGTTACAGGTTCAATTCATACTGGACTTGCACCATATTGGGCAGAAAAATTAAATAAAAACAATTTAAAAGCTTTTCAAGCTTCAAAAAGAGGTGGTCTTTTACAATGTACAGTTTCACCTGAAAATGTAGTTATACTTGGAAAAGCAGTTAAGTATCTTGAAGGATATATTGAAGTATAAGATAATTAAGATAACAAATCATATAATGATAAACAAGGCTACAATATTAATTTATTGAGCTTTTATCGTGTCAAGCAAGACATATTAAAGACCGAATAAGTATTGCTAAATATCACTATGTTTCTGCCTTTATGCTTAGGTATTTAACTAATTTTATGTTAATAGTTTACTCGTATTTAAATAAATAAAAGGTGTGTTTTGGTAAATGAAAATTATCGTAATAAGTTGGAATCTCTATTAGTTAAAATGTTTGTGCCAGCAGGTTATCAGATAACTAAAAAAGTTGAGTTAGATCCAATCCCCGAAAGCTCAAAGTATGAAGCATTAAATTTTTCTATAAATGATATGAGTATTGTTTATCGGAAAGGAAAAGTTACTTCGGACAGGCCTGGCGCTTTTTTGGCTGTTTGGAAGCGTCCAACTTCAGAGGATGTTAATGGTAATAAACCTATACCCTTAACATCAAGTGAACTCGATTACTTATTTATACAAGTGGAGAGTCATTCTAATATTTTAGAAGAACTTGAACCTAGGACTAAATGTGGAATGTTTATTTTCCCTGTCTCTCTTTTAATTGAAAAAGGAATTGTATCTTCACTAAAAAGTAAAGGGAAAACAGGATTTAGAGTATTTCCACCATGGAGTGAAGATAGAGGAATTGTTGGAACTAAGGTATTTTCTGAATCGGGTAAGAAAACTAAGCGTTGGCAAATACCATTTTTTTTAGAGATTGATGAGAATGGTTTAATAGATTCTTGTGAATTAAATAAACTGCTTAATTATAAAAGTATGTGAATCACATCTCACAAGAAATAGGAGCAGAACGAGGTAGTAGTTGTGAAAACTCTGAATTTTTATTGTTCGCAATAGATGTAAACAATTTAGTGAAGTTGACCGTTATTTACCTTGTTTTTCAATATCTACGTTATATTGCAAAGGAAATTTAATGATAAGAGAAGCAGTGAAAGAAGATTGCATTAATTTAGCAGTTTTATCTTTACAAGTTTGGCTTGATACATATGCTATTGAAGGTATTAAAACAGAGTATTCAAAGTACGTTAGTACAAATTTTACTGAAGTTTGTTTTTTAGATATTTTAAATAATTCTAATAATCGTTTACTTGTCTGTGAGAGTAATAAAGTTCTTCAAGCTTTTGTACTTATTAATTTTGACTCACACTTTGAAGGTGATGATAATGGTTTTGAGATTGAGAAATTATATGTAGATAAAAGATTTAAAGCTCAAGGGCTTGGAAGTAAGTTACTTACAGAGGTAGAATCTAGATATGGACCTAAATTTTGGTTGTATACTTGGGTAGAAAATAAATCAAATGGTTTTTATAAACATTTAGGGTTTAAGCATATTGGAAATATTAATTTTGATTTCAATAATCAAATAATTGAAAATAATGTTTATTCATATACTAGTATGAAGAAGTCCAATTAGAAGATGCACTAAAAAATAATATTAAAAATCTAGTTTGTTCAAATCCAAAAATTAAAATATATCCTAAAAATGGAGTTAATCTGAATTATAGTAAGAATGGTAAATTTATGACAGAATTCACTATTTCTCCTAAATATTGTGATTTTTAACATAAGAAATTATTAGAAAAAGAATGAGGATAAAACGAATATTTTTAGCTTTAAATAATGAAAACGCTAAATCTAAAATCTTTTAATTTAAACGTTATATGCTCAATAATCAAAAAATAAAATCCATAAAAATGATATATCTTACCCATACCCAAATCCATTTTTATTTACCAAAGGTCCTTTCAGAATTCTGAAAAGATATTTCGAAAATGTTATTTTTTCACTTTATAACTTCGAAAAATGGTTATTATGAGCGGA
>JABSON010000312.1 GCA_013215915.1 Campylobacteraceae bacterium
ATAATAGTAGTATAATATAATTATTAGAATTATTTTGGTTTAAAAAAAGATTTATTAATAAATTATTTATAGAAAAAGAATTGATTAATTTATCTTTTTTTGTATTAAAAATAAATTAGTAGTATTCTTGAGTTTTATATTTTATGTAAATTTTCTAAATTTAGAAAGTTTGATTAGTTGAAGGGGAAAAGAAGAGATACAATAATAAAATTGCATCTCTATTTTAACAAGTTATTTTTTTTCGCACTTAAAGTAATATTGAAGTTGACCTCTAGATTTTTTAGGAACTAGGCCCATGTTTTTACCATTCATTAATAAAACCATAAAGTTTTCATCAGAATAAGATTTCATATCATCTTTTTGCATTAAAAAAGAAAACACTGCTTTTTCTCTAGTATAAATTTTATTATCTTTAATAGTAAAATAAAGAGGCTTGTTTAAAGCTACCTCTTTTTTAATATCATATCTTTTACCTTTTTCAATATTGTAAGAGTTTAAACACTTATACTCTACATTATCTTCAAAGTTTGTAGATGCAAACATTGAAGATGCTAATAATACTGTTGTTAAAATTAATTTCATTTATTACCTTTTATATTTTTAATTATAATAAAATTCTAGAATAAATACTTAGTATTTATTAGTATTTTGCTGGTTTTCTGTTTGGGAAAACATTCTTTTTTGATTCAGGTCTAGTTGATTTAGAATCACTTCTATCATTTCTTGAATCATTAGATTTAGAATTGAATTTAGACTTAGTAGAATAAGAACCAGATCTTGAAGAAGTTTTTGAATCACCTCTTGAATCACCTCTTGAATCAGATCTTGAGTTTCCTCTTGAATCGTTTCTTGAATCGTTTCTTGAATCAGATCTTGAGTTTCCTCTTGAATCATTTCTTGAATCAGATCTTGAGTTTCCTCTTGAATCGTTTCTTGAATCAGATCTTGAGTTTCCTCTTGAATCGTTTCTTGAATCATCAGGTCTTTGTTTTCTTTGTCTATCAGCATTAGATCTTGATTTATCAGAAGAATCTCTAGGTCTTGATTTAGGAGTTTGGTTTCTTTGACCTCTTTGTGGTTTAACAGCTTTTACTTTTTTCTGAATAGAAGTGAAATCGTCTACTTCAACAACTTCAATACTTTTTTTAATTAGTTTTTCAATTCCTTCTAAGTCTTCCATTTCTTCACCACAAACTAAAGATACAGCTTGACCAAAGTTTCCAGCTCTTCCTGTTCTTCCAATTCTATGAACATAATCTTCTGAAACATTAGGTAATTCAAAGTTAACAACATGAGGTAATAAATCAATATCAATTCCACGTGCTGCAATATCAGTTGCAACTAGAACTCTAACTTTTCCAGATTTAAAATCAGCTAAAGCTTTTGTTCTTGCACCTTGAGATTTGTTCCCATGAATTGCAGATGAAGTAATAAAGTTTTTATTTAAATGTTCAGATAACTTATTAGCACCATGTTTAGTTCTTGTAAATACTAAAACTTGTTTCCATTTTTCTTCTGAAATTAAATGAGTTAAAAGTTCTTTTTTCTTAGATTTATCAACATAATGAATAATTTGAGCAACTTGCTCAGATGAAGTATTTCTTCTAGCAACTTCAATTAAAGCTGGGTTAGTTAACATTCCATCAGCTAATCTTTTAATTTCATCAGAAAAAGTAGCTGAGAAAAATAAAGTTTGTCTTGATTTTGGCATAATTGCAAGAATTCTTTTAATATCGTGAATAAATCCCATATCTAACATTCTATCTGCTTCATCAAGAATTAAAAATTCTACATGAGATAAATCAATACTTTTTTGAGATACTAAATCTAAAAGTCTACCAGGAGTAGCAGTAACAATAGCCATACCTTTTTTTAAGGCAGCTTTTTGAGGGTTAATTCCAACTCCTCCAAAAATTACAGTAGATTTAAAATCTAAGTATTTACCATAAGTAGCGATACTTTCACCTACTTGTGCAGCTAACTCTCTTGTAGGAGTTAAAATTAAAGCTCTTACAAAAGTTTTACCTTTAGGAGCTTTGTTTGACAATAATTCTAATAATGGAAGTGTAAAACCAGCAGTTTTACCAGTTCCTGTTTGAGCACCTGCTAAAACATCTCTTCCTTCTAAAATAACTGGAATAGCATTTGCTTGAACAGGAGTTGGTTCTGTATATCCTTGATCTTCGATTGCTTTTAAAATTGGTTGTGATAAACCAAGTTGTGTAAATAACATTAATTACCTTTTAGTGTATATATAAATTATATTAATAAAATTTATAGTTGTTTTTAATTTAAGTTTTGCATTTAATCATAAAATGCAGTAGTAAGCGCGATTATAACATAATTTTAATCTTTTGCGTCAGAAACTATATTTATAGACTAAAGTAGATGCTTTACTTCTTTTAATATCTTCACTCCAAGTATAGTCATTATCATGCTTGATTTTGGACCAATAAAGTTTACCAGAATTTCTCCAAGCATCAATAATTAGTCCATCTTTGAAATCCATATTTTTACCTGTTACAACTAAAGCATTATGCTCAAAATATGTATTTTTTTTATGAGAAACCCAATATATATCAATATTCTCAAATGTATTTTTTTTTAACTCTTTTAATAAGTCTTTTACAAAGTGATAACATAAACCTCTTTTTTTAATATTTTGATTTACTAAAATATTATGAAAAAAAGCTGGAAGAAAAATATCATATTCTTTAGCTAAAAAAATTGAATGATTAATAAGTATATTTGATAATTTTTCAGCTTCATTTTTT
>JABSON010000313.1 GCA_013215915.1 Campylobacteraceae bacterium
TTACATTATTGTTCATATATTTCGAGTTCAGGGAGGTACACAATGATATCGTGTGTAGGCTTTTATGGAGATGTTCTGCATTACACGGCCTGTTGCGTCAAGTTTAGATGTCAAGCTCCATATCATTCGAACCAGAATTTCATTGCGATCATTTTGATTCCAAAATTATAAGAATCGCACAATTTTATTTATACGTACTTTTGTTAAACTCTACTATCCCCTGAGTTTAAATCTTTTACGTTTCCGTTATTGGGCAGAAGAGACGTCATTGTGCAATTCATACAACTTTCTACTTAGAATTAATTTTCTTTCAGTAACACTAAACAACAACATTCACACACACACACTCATAACTAAATATAGTCATATTTCAGTACATACTCGATCGATTGTCTTCAAAAATAGCTTAAAATAATCGTAATGAAACGATTGATCGACTGAAAATATATTATTGACTTTCCGATACGGAGTTATTATTATTAAATTTTACTATTTAATAATAATTACCGCAATTTAAGGCAATTTAAGGATAATTCTTAGAACAAAGTTTTATTGTGGACTGGTCCATACCAGATTTACGAGTCTTTTATTGGCCTGTAAAATACATGGTAATGGTGTAATAACATTTTTTATTGACCGACCGAATATAAATTTTTATAAAGTGTAGTGTCTCTGCATTTTAGACCTTATTACTCGAAATGAGGTTCCATATCACCAATACGAATCCGGCAATGAAAAGTATTTAAAATTGGATATCAAAATTCGCCCCAAGCATAACATCGGTTGCGAGTCAAGTGTAATCGGTTTCATTGGGGAGGGGTCAAAGACTATAATAATCTCATCACAATTATAAACTAAAGTTCCTTGCATTTTTTTTATTTGTTATGAGGATAGTTTATTCTGACTCATAGCCAACTTTTAAAAATAAAAGGGGTATATTTAGATATTAAAATCAATTAAACTGGCAAACGTGTTATCACCTTTAAGATTTAAAATATTAAATGCTTAATCTAAGATTATATGTATCTATAATATCAGGTGTACTAGTAATTATAGTTTTATGGGCGCACTGTTTTCGATGTGAGAAATCTGCATACCTCCTGCAGCTGTATAAACAATTTTGTATACGAATTGCCCAAAAAACAAGAATTCTACATTTCCCATTATTTGGGTTTAATTTGTGAAAAATTTACACTACAAAGTTTGTTAATCTTTTTTTTTCTATGTCCACAGTTAAGCATTTCTTTAACTTATTCCTTTTCTAATGTTTGGAACATTTGCACCATTTTTGGGGGTTTGTTGATTTTTTTAACTGCAGGGTAAAGCCGCAAGTCTTCTAGGAGACAGTGATTTACGACATTTCATGGCGGGTGCCTAATCCTAATTTCATAGGCATTCGGCAGTTTCGTTGCTTCTACACCACTCATTAATTGAATGATCAGCAGTCACTTACAGTTTGCCACAGGTACTGCTGCACTGGACAGTTGTAAATGGTCATTTGCTGGGGTGATAGGAGATCTATCAATGTAGACGATTATTGCCCGTACTGAGTATCGAGTCTGCGAGCGCCTGTCCTAGGCCAAAAATTATATATATTTTGAATTAGGATTATATTTTTTATTAACGTAACATTTGGCTTTTTTTTTTACAAAAAACTCTACTTTTTACATAAATTGGTGTAATTTCCTATAATTAAGATATACTAACTGGTTAATACATAATTTTTTTCGCCGGTTTCTCATATGTTTTTACAATATTCATGTCTATTTACGTTACACCCCCGTTTATGTCAAACATAGATGTCAAGCTCCATATCATATAAACCACAATTTTACGCCAAAAATTATAAAAAGCGCATGATTTTTGGCTGAAATATAGCTATATTTATGTCTTATCGATAGTTTTAATGTAGGTACTTTTATTACAATCTACTACCCAGTGAGTTTAATTCTTATAACAGTTTACTCGATTGTCATTGGACAGAGGTGAAGTCATCGTGCATTTCATGCGAGTTACTTCTTAGAATTAATTTTCTAGTACTAACAATAAACAACAGGATTCACACACACACACACACACACATAACTAAATATAGTAATATTTCAGTACCGATTTTCCTCAAAAATAGCTTATAATAATCGTAATGAAACGATTGATCGAGTGAAAACATATTATTGACTTAGAAATATTGTAATAAACTTATATGTTTCCTTTAGTTGCAACTTAATAGAGTTTCTATGTATAATTCTATGAAATGTTTCCTACATCGATGTAAGCTACTTCCCGTTTAATTGGCTGCGTTCATCGGGTGAGTTTGAGCTTTCAAGTGAGCTTTCTGTAAATGGTTGTATAAGTAACTTGTTACAGATACCACTTACCCAGGTTAATATATAGTTTAATAGTTTAGTTTTAATATATAGTACTTAGCAACCTCCGTGCACCTAATTATGGGTGACGCAAAGGAGGCCTTGTCAAAACATTACTTAATCACCTAATGGGTTTTCTTGCACCTGTTGTTTTGTAGCTTCGTCTTGAATTCATAGACTGTTTTATTAGCTTTGATTTCTGCTGGAATAGTATTCCATACTCTTATTCCTTTATAGATGGTGGACATATCATATTGATGAGTTTTATGGAGTGGTGGTTTCATTAGCCCTTTTTCTTCATTTAATGAAATGTTGGTGATAATTTACGTATTTTATGATCTGTAGATCCCCTGTAAGAAAAAAAGGGCACTGACGTAAATCTAAAAAATGTGATTTTCATGTTTTAT
>JABSON010000314.1 GCA_013215915.1 Campylobacteraceae bacterium
ATTTACCAAGTGTAAATGTATATTATAATTATATAAAATACCATGATACAGATAATCAAGATAATAGATTTAAAGATGGGGATAAATATGGTTTTAATATTACCGTACCGTTTTATTTTTCAACTTTTAACGATATTGAAAAAGAAAAAATAAATATTAGACTTTCAAAATTAGAGCTTGAAAAATCTATTACAAAAGAAAATAATTTATATAAAATATCTTTAAGTAAATTAAAAAGTTTAGATGCAAAAATAGACTTAGCAAAAGAAGATTACGAACTTTATGATTCTTTATTAAAAATAATAATAGAAGAGAAAGATGCACAAATTAAAACACAATCAGATGTAGATACTTTAAAAAACTCCCAAACTATCAGAGCATTAGATATAATAATATTTAATTTTGATAAACAAATTATTTTATTAGACTTATATTCAAAAATCAATTAATTGATTTTTGAATATTATAGTTTATAATTATTTTTTATTTCTTTTTATTAGCAGGAAGATTTAAATAATATGAAATTTCACTCTCATTTAAAATCTTAATAATATTTGTAGATCCTGGCATTCCAACTGGATAACCAACAGTTGCAACATAAGGTCCAGTTCTATCTAAAACACCTTTTTCATCTAAGGCTTTAAGCATTTTATAAATCATTTTAGTACTTTGTGCTTCTTTAACTGTATCAATAGGAGTAACTCCCCAAGCAATAGATAAAGATCCTAATACTTTCTTTTTATGAGTAAAAGCTAAAATAGGAGTTCTTGGTCTATATCTTGACATTCTAATTGCACTTTGCCCTGAAGAAGTTAAAGCTAAAATACCCTTAGCATTAATATCATCTGCAAGTTTTGTAGCAGTTGCTTGAATAACATCAAATTGATCCAAATAATCCATTTTATATTGTTTTTCATAATTATATATTTCTTCAGTTTTTTTAATAATATTACTCATAGTAGAAACAACATTTACAGGATCATCACCAATTGCACTTTCTTCAGAAAGCATAACAACATCAGTTCCATCTAAAACAGCATTAGCAACATCTGAAATCTCAGCTCTTGTCGCTCTTTCATTTGTAGTCATTGATAATAACATTTGAGTTGCAGTAATAACTGGTTTTGATACAGCATTACCTTTTTTAATTAATTGTTTTTGAATAGTAGGAACATCATAATAAGGAACTTCAATTCCTAAATCTCCCCTTGCAACCATAAGTCCATCAGAAGCTTCTAATATCTCATCAATATTTTCAACTGCATCAAATTTTTCAATTTTAGCAATTAATTTACCGTTATATCCATTTAATAATTCTCTTGCATGAATCATATCTTCTTTGTTTTGGACAAAAGAAATTGCAAAAAAGTCAACTTTATTTTCAACTCCCCAAGCAATATCAATTTCATCTTTAGCAGTAATTACATCAATATCAATTACAGTATTTGGGAAATTAATTCCTTTTCTAGAACCTAAAACACCGTGATTTTCAATTCTAGCAACAACTACTTCACCAGTTTGAATAACTTTAGCTCTAATAGTTCCATCATAAAGATAAATAAATTCACCCTCTTTTACTTTATCAAGTAATTCAGGATAATTAATAGACATAACATATTTTTTATCTTCTACTTTTTTTCCAATAGTTTCATCTTTTACAAAAGTAATTTCATCACCTTTTAAAAGCTCAAAATTCTCTTCTAAATCACCAATTCTAACTTTTGGTCCTGAAATATCTTGTAATATTCCAACAATTGTATTTAAGTTTTTCATAGCAATTCTAATATTTGTTAATGTTTGAAGATGATATTCATGAGTTCCATGAGAAAAATTAAGTCTAAACATATTCGCACCAGCTCTAATTAAACCCTCAATGATCTCAACTGTATCACTTTTAGGACCTAATGTAGCTAGGATTTTTGTACCTTTATTCATAAATCTCCTTCGATAATTTTTAAAATTATAACAAAATATAGGTTACATACTAATTACAAGATTTTTGTGTTAAAATTCCATATGATAAAATTTTCACAATATTTTAATGAATGGTTATACGATAAAGATGCATATTACGCAAATTATAAGATTATAGGTAAAGAAGGTGACTTCTATACTTCAGTTTCTACCTCAGCATTTTTTGGAGGTTCAATTGCCCAAGATATAATTAATTCAATTGAAACTAATACTTTTAATACTAATACTACAATAGTAGAAATTGGCGCTCATCACGGGTATTTACTAGCAGATATAATTCAATTTATTTATACACTTAAACCAGACCTTTTAAAAACTTTAAAGTTTATAATTGTAGAAAGATTTGAAGAACTAAGAAAAAAACAAAAAGAATATCTTTTTGAATCTTTTGGAGATGAAATAAACTTAATCTTTATAAATGATATTAAAGATCTTAAATTAGAATATGCATATATTGTAGCAAATGAAATATTTGATGCATTCGCACCTACTCTTGTATATACAAAAAATAATGTTTTACAAGAAGCATTTGTAGAAAATCATAAGATTATATTCAAAGATACAAAAGATAAAGAGTTAATAGATATATGTAAACAAGAGTCAATCACTAAAGGTGAAGTTTGTTTAGAATATAAAAACTTTATATCGACTATAAACTCTAATATTAAAAAATTTGAGTTTATAACATTTGATTATGGTGATAGAGTTCCTAGAAATGATTTCTCTATTCGTATATATGAGAAACATAAAGTAGTTCCATTATTTCAAGATAATTTAA
>JABSON010000315.1 GCA_013215915.1 Campylobacteraceae bacterium
CTCTTCATCGCTGATAATACTGCAGGGTCCCCTTGACGGAAACGTAGGCCGTTGCCAGATTTAAGTTTTTTTTACAAGCTTATATGAAATTCAACTTTGTTGTTTTTTATATAAGCTTTTTTTTTGCACTTTTTTTAGTGTTTTTATTACAATTACTGTTTTAGATACAATTAATTAGTATATTATTTTTAAATTGATTTATCTAAACATTTCCTTATTAAAAATAAGATAGAATACTCTACTTAAGTATAAGGAATTAATGTGTTAGATAAAATATTAAATTATTGTTTTACTAAATCAAAACAACCTGTATTATTCAAAGATTTATTAGTAGCAAATTCTAGATTTAATGAAGGTCTTGATGTTGATAATATTAAACTAGGATATAGATTGAAAATATCTAGAACATATCTTGTTTATCTATTATACATTATGGCTATAGGTACTCCAATTGCATACTTAACTCATAAATCACTTGCAACTTTAGATACACATGCTTCAATTGTAATATCGGCTATATTTACAGCAACAGTATTTGTTTTCTTTAATTTTTTTAAAGTATGGTTACAAGAAAAGATGGCTAAAAAAGTTATATTAGAAGCTTGGATTTTACACTTTCCTTATTTTGAATATAATGAATATAAAAATAAAGTAGAAGAAATATTTCAAAAAGCAATGAAAGAAGAAATTGTTAAAAAAGACCTACAGCGTTACGTACTAGATAGCCTAGTAGAGGATTAAATCCTTTACTAAGATAATTTACTTATTTATTATCATAAAGAGCTCTTGCCTCTTTATTTCTTGTTTTCTTTAATTCCATATCAATATATTTTGCATCAATTTCTTTTAAATGTTTAAAAGCTAATGTCTGTTTCTTTTTTACAGGTTTAATTTCATATATAAAAAATCCTGCTTCATATAAAGATAAACGTATTGGAGTTGAAACTGAATAAGTAGTTAGAACTGCATCTTGATTACATGCATTATATATATCTTTAAAATATTCAACAGTCCAAAGTTCTTTATTAACTTCAGCAGAAAAAGCATCTTGATATACAATATCTATATTATTAAGATTTTTAATATATTCTCTAGCATCTCCAATATGAACTATTATTTCCAAATTATCATCTTTATATTTTTGATTAAGTGCTATTTCTTGAATAATTTCTTTAATATCATCAAACTCTTTTGGAAAAGAAAATGATCCCAATGATTTTATTAAATCTTCATCAAATTCAGGAGAATAAAACTCAAATTTAATATTTAAGTTATTCTTTTTAGCATAATATATTGTGGAAAAAGTGTTATACCCAATACCAAAACAAATATCTAAGATACGTAAAGTATTAGAATCTTTTTTTATTTCAAGTGCTGGTATAACATGTTTTGTTAAGGACTCTTTTATCGCTCCTGTATCAACATCATGAAAATGTTGATTATACTTTTTTGAGTATAAAGTATTTGATCCGTCTTGTGTTATTATAAAGTCATTCATTTATTAATTTATATTCCTAGTTTTTTCATTTTTTCTTCGCTTAAAAATAATTCTTTATTTGACATAACAGATATATCGTGAGACAAAATATCTTCAGCAATTTCTTTTGCTTCATTTAATGAGTGCATTTCACATGTTCCACATTGATAAAGATTTAGTTCTGGAATATCATCTTGAGATTTTACTTCTAATATATTCTTCATAGAATTTTTCCACGCAGATGCAACAGTTTTTTCACTTGGTGAGCCTATTAAACTCATATAAAAACCTGTTCTACAGCCCATAGGTGAGACATCAATAATCTCAACATTTTTAGTATTTAAATGTTTTCTAATAAAACCAGCAAAAAGGTGTTCTAAAGTATGAATTCCTTTTTCACTTAATATACTTTTATTAGGTATACAAAATCTTAAATCATAAACAGTAATAATATCTCCTGATGGAGATTTCATTGTTTTGGCAACTCTTACAGCAGGTGCTGGCATAATTGTATGGTCAACTCTAAATGAATCTAATAATGGCATCTTATCTCCTTTTATATATATTATAGATTTTATCCTAAAAAATATAATAAAGCTTTTAAAAATAACTTTTTTAGATATTTTTTTATTTATACTCTTAAATTTTAATTGTAAAAACTGCACCCTTATAAGAATTCTTAATATTTATTGACCCATTCATTTTATTTTCTATAATTAGTTTTGTCATATATAAACCAATTCCTGTTCCATATTCAAACTTAGTTGTAAAATATGGATCAAATATTTTATCAATTATATCTTCATTTATTCCACCAGCATTATCTTCAATTTGTAAGTTATCATTTTCTAATAAAGTAATAGTAATTTCAGGATTTTCTATTGATCTTTCAATTAATATGTCTTTTGCATTTGTAATAATATTTAATATAGCTTGAGAATATTCATTCTTATATCAAGAAATATCAACATATCTATATTTTCAATCATACCCTTGGAAAAAAATAAGATTTCAATAATGATTAAAAATATAATGAAAATTTAAAGAAGAATTTCTTTTTGAGCTGTAAATATGTAAATATATAGGTGAATTTATAAAAGGCTTGATGACCAGTTAAATGATTAAAAATAAAAAAGAAATCATAAAACAGATCTTTACTTTCCATGAGGAAATAAAATTTCCAGTATAACAATTCAATAAGACCAATTTTACGGTCCATTCTTTCCAAAGTATGAATTACAAAGAAAATTCCTCATTTTATTTG
>JABSON010000316.1 GCA_013215915.1 Campylobacteraceae bacterium
TCGCACCCTATATTATGAGAATTAGACCTGTCAATCATATTTTCCTCTATGTTGACTTTGTCGAGCAAATTTTTGTGAATCAGGAGAAGGCCAGACTTTTAAATATAATCCCATTTAGTAGTGAGAATTTAACTTTCGGTGATATAGTCTCACATTCTGATAAGAATTTACTCTATATCCCTTTAGATAAACGTGAATTATATTATTTAAATTTCGAATTAAGGGATGATCTTGGGAGGAAGATTAAATTCGAGAGCGGTAGTAACAACGCGAAATTTATATTACATTTCCGTCCTCGAAATTAAATAAAAATAAATAAGGTTATAATAAAGTCTTATTACCACACGATCAGTTAATATATCAGCATCACTTATCGATAGCGCTATCAGTAATTATTACGATAAGCAATTATTAACAGGGAGGGGGTATAATCAGAATTTTTATTCAGGACAAATATTTCATCGGGGGCGGGGGTTTGCTTCCGGTATAGCTAAGTTATTTAAATTAGCAACACCCATTTTAAAAAAGACAGGAAAGTATCTTTTCAAAAAAGGTATACATGCAGTATCTAATATCGCTACAGAAGCTCTAGATGGGTCTAATTTAAAAGATTCGGCAAAGAGACAGGCTTCGATCGCGTTTGACGGACTCAAGCACGATATGTGTAATAAAATTATAAAAACCGTAGCGACTAGACACGCCCGAAAACCTCAGCGTGCTTTAAGAAATAATAATAAAAGAAGACGTAGGAGAAAAAATCTAATAGATAATTTCACGTATTTGAAGGTATAACATCTCTATAGCAGCTATGTCTATTGCAATCCCATCTAATTATGATTATTGGGTGAGCCCTACAGATAATTATTCACACGAAAATTATCAAGAAAGTGTTTACACCCCCCAAGATGTTATCAATCCTGAAAACCCACTTACATTTAATATCCATGGGAATGATAAATATATAGCTGTTTCACGTATTTATTTATATATTCAAGGGCAAATATTAAAACGTAATGCGGATAATACGGAGAGTAATTTAACAGCCGAGGACGATAAATCTGTAGCCCTATGTAATAACATGTTACATACTATCATTAAACAGGTTAAATTTATTTTAAACGATGTTGAAATTATTTCATCGAATAATTCTTAAGCTCATAAATCTTTCTATGAAAATGTCCTATCGTCTGATTTTTATAAAGAGGCAAATACTCTATCTCTAATGGATTTTTTCGATGAGAGGACTCTTGACAAGTGCTACAACCGCGGAAGGAAATGCGGATTTCGAAGCAAGAGCCGCGTTAACCGATTGGAGTAAAGTAGTAGAACTTCAGGGTAATTTAAATATTGATTTTTTGAAACAGAGTAATCACACCGCACCAGGTCAAAAACACCAGATCATGATATATCAGAACACTCCTCGGTTTATGTTACAAACAAAAACTAACACCTTCGCTGTTGCGAGTAATCCTTACTTTAAAATAACCGAAGCAAAACTTCTTGTAAGACATGAAACATTGGCTCCGTCTATGAATCTATCGCATCTGACTAATTGGAATAAAGAACCTATTTCCTTTAGATACGAAACAACTAGTACGAAAATTATTAATGTTGCCGCGGGCGTTTCCACATTTCATTATGATAGCCTCTTTCTGGGAAAAATTCCAAAGATGTTGTATATTTCTTTTGTTAAAACACCTGATCTTACAGGACAGTATATGACAAATCCATTTTGGTCATCTCCAGAAAATAGTCTTACTAAGATTTCGATTTATAAGAACGGATCGCTTGTGGGGCGTCAGACCCCTCTTCTTTTAAACCTCGCAGATGATGATGCTAGAATAAAAGAGGCTTATAGAAAATTAATCGAAGGTGTCAACGGGGATACTTCTAAAGGATTATATTTCAGTTCCGAAGATTTTAGAAATAGAGGTTTTTTCCTTTATTTAGTAGACCTGAGATCTCAAATAAACCCTCAAAATGATTCTAATTTTAATGAAAGCGGTAATATTTCCATCACTTTACAATATTCTAAAGTAACTGCACATAATTATGAAATGTTAGTAACCGGCATTTTTAATGTGGAAACAAAAATAACATCTTCGCATGAAACAATTCATATTTTTACAGACTAGGGAGGAGGATGGAGCTTACTAATATCGATATAGAAACCGTATTAAGAGGGAGTCATCCACACATAGATAGGATATTTAAAAAAGTTATCTCTAAAGATGATCTCCCTTTCGAGCTAGATCAGAATCAGAAATTCCCAGTCGCCTACATTTTGAACACAGGGTTCTCCCCCGGGCTTCATTGGGTGTCTATCATATTTAAAAAAAATGGTACTATTATTATAGACCCATTCGGTATTCCTCTTAGCTGGTTTAATTTAATATTTTTACAGCGTCATAAAAATCTCCCTGTCATACAAAATATCTGGCATCTGCAAGATATCGGCTAGCCAGTTTGCGGGTATTACGCGATCTATTTTACCTACTATCTCTGTTTAGGTTATTCATTGATAGACGAGGCATTAAATAGTAACGGTTGTTCTATTTTTATTTTTTTAAATAATCAACAATTTAACGATAAATTCGTTGTAGAATGGACTCGATTATTGATCAAGAAACGAGGATTACGGATAAAAATATAATTGTTAATCCGGATTGGATTAAATATATTCACCCCTTCTCTTTCATCCTAAGTGGGAATAGTCAGAGCGGAAAGACATAATTTGTT
>JABSON010000317.1 GCA_013215915.1 Campylobacteraceae bacterium
TACTATAAAAACAAAATTAAAAGATTCTAAAAATAAAATACTTTCTATATTTAATATTATTGAAAAAAGAGAAGTAGAATTAAAAGAAGAAAAAAAAGATTTTAATTTTGATCGTTTTTTTCTTATTATGTCAATACTAATGAGTGAATTTACTTTAGCTGATGAAATTTATGGAAAAATAAATAAATTTAAGTTTTACAATATTTCAAAACTTCCTCAAAATACTTTATTATGTAATTGTGTAAAAGGTTTTTATCCTGAAACTATTTTTTATTTAGAAAAAGGAAAAATAAGAAGTTCATTTACCCAAAACTATTTAAATAAAGAACAAGAATATAAAATTTGGAAATTCTTATTTTATAATAGAGATAGGGTTGCTAAAGACCATAAACCCACTTTATGGGATCTTTTTGTTGATGGTAAACTTAATGTTAGTATTAATGGTTATGAAACAAAAATGCCAATATCTAATGTTATTTGGAATGGTGGAAATATAAAGGTTCAAGTATTTAATGGTATTAAAAAAGTTACGTTAAATAAAACATTTAATAAAGATGAATTATGGGCTCAAATATTGGAGAATAGATAATGAGTCTTTTTTCTAATATTAAAAATTTATTTGAAAAGAAAAAAGTATTTTATTGTATTGTTTGGGATGGCAAAACTATGTCATATTTAAATCTATCTCAAAAAGAAATAGATAAAAAACTTTTATTAAATAAAGAGTTAATAATTACAAAAAAAGATGAGATTAGTTAAATTATCTAAATAAATCTTGAGGGTTTATGTGATAAGAATTTTTAGTAGCTTGAAAAGTTAGTGTACTGTTAACTCTTCCAACTACATAACCTTTTTTAATCCATTTCCCAATTCTAAGAGTTGGTGAAATTCTTGTAAGATGAGAATAAATTGTATGTAAACCATTATTATGTTTTACAATCACAACATTCTCTAACATTCCAGCATTTTGTTTTGCATAAACTACTTTTCCATCTAAAACATTAAAAACTTTTGCTCTTTTTTTTCTAGTTTTTAATACAATTGATTCATTAAATAGTTTGATTTTATAAATAGGATCATAATAAGTACCAAACTTTTTAATTACAGTAAAACTTTTTAAAGGTTTTCCTGTTCTTTTTCCTCTATATTTAGAGATTTTAATACCTCTTGTTGATGATCCAATTAATCTTACGTCTAAATTAACTTCTTGCGTATATTGTTGTGTTAACTCTTGACTTGTAGATTTTTTTCTAGTTGTAGATTTTTTTCTTTTTTTAGCAGCTAATAATCTAGCTTTTTCAAGTCTTGCAGCTAATATTCTTGCTTTTCTTTTTTTACTCTCTTGGTCTTTTAAAATATTTAATTTAGATAATAAAGAAGATAAACTTTTTTGTTGTGAAACAACTTTTGTAAGTGCTTTTTGATAAAGTTTATGTTTTGTATCTAAAGAAGCTAAATCTTTTGAATGTTTCTTTTTTAAATTCTCAAATAATTTCTTTTTTCTTTTTCTTTGTTTGATATATGACGCAATATTTTTAATATTTTTTTCATTAATTTTTTTATCTTGACTTAATTTGATGTAATTAGTATCTATTTCTAAGATTTTATCTTTTGTATGAACTGATAGTATATTATATATTTCATTATCAATTAATGCTTCAAGAGAGTCTTTTGAAGCTAATTCTAAAGCAATTGACGAAGAAAAATTTCTAATAATTGTATTTACTATTTGTCTTTCTTGTATTCTTTTCTCATATTTTAAAGTAGAAGATGATTTTAACAAATTTCTTAATTTTGTTTGTGAAGAATTCAATAGTTTTTGATGAGTAATTATATCTGCATTTATTTTAGATATTTTTACTTCTAAACGATCTAATTGTTTAGTTTGTGTTTTAAGATGTTTCGCTAACTCTTTAATCCTAATATTTGTTTTAGCTTTTTCTTTTTGACTTGATTTTAATATGTTTTGATTAGACTTTATTTTTGAATCAATGCTTCCAGCATTAAGAAATAAAAATAAAGAAAATATTATGAATAATAATCTAGTCATTTTCAATTTTATAAGTAATTAATACAGACATAACTGTTATAAAAGATATTCCATAAGAAAGCAAAAATATATTTATTATTTGAGAAGATAGATTAATTTTTGTATTAATAATACCTTGCAGTTCTAAAGGAATAAACAAATTCATATTCATTGATATGAAAAAAACTATAGCACTTACAAGTATAAATGAAATTGTAGATGAAAAAAGGGCTTGTCTTATAATCTTTGAGCCAGAATATAATACTGAGGCTCCATGAAGTTTTAATATTGTGATTTGTGAAGAGTTTTCATAAAACCAAATTTTCACTTGTTTTGATATAATAATAACTGTAAATAAAAGTATTATTATAAATAGTATTACAACAATTTTATTTAAAATTACCAATAAAAGGTATATATGATTATGATTTTTTGAAAGAAACTC
This sequence comes from Campylobacteraceae bacterium, assembly GCA_013215915.1. GTDB lineage: Bacteria > Campylobacterota > Campylobacteria > Campylobacterales > Arcobacteraceae > NORP36. The sequence continues at coordinate 2,475 of JABSON010000317.1, forward strand.
AATCAATACGTGAAAGTGATTGGAAAATAAATCCTATTCCAGAAGAATTGCTAAATAGACAAGTAGAAATCACTGGACCAGTTGAAAAGAAAATGATAATTAAATTAAAAGATTTAAATAACGGTTTTAAAGTTTTCATCGAAAATAATGAAAAAGAAGATAACGAAGAATCTGATTTTTCTGATACACCTAGTTTAATTGAATCTTCAGCGGATTCTGATGAAGAAGAAGATAAAGAAGGAGATGA
>JABSON010000318.1 GCA_013215915.1 Campylobacteraceae bacterium
GATGCTAATTCTTCTTTTCTACTTGGATTACAAGAAAACATTATATTAATAGTAACTTTACTATATGGAATTCTAGAAATAAAGTATTGAACTGATACACCATAAACACCAGATTTTTCTTCTCTTATTAATTCTCTTAATTTTATTTTTAAAACATGTTGTAGAGCTTCTAATTTTATATCTTCTTCTAAAGAATATTTAATTTCTTTTGAATATGAAAAAGATACTCTTGAAATATTTTTATTTGCGTAATATTTTAAAAGTTTATGTTCACCATTTATTGGTTTAATTTTTCTATCTTTATAAGTCTCTTTTCTAGGATTTGTAGGAAGATTTGCTACATATTTTGACATTAATTTTTTAACTTCTTTGTATTCTATGTCACCTACAATAATATAAGTAAAGTTATTAGAATCTAAGAATCTATCTTTATATATTTCTAATATTTTATATTTATTAACTGCATAAATTTCTTTTGCTGTTTCTTTTGTATGTCTTTTATCATTATTATATACAAAACTTTGGTAATCTTTTGAAAATCTGCTTCTTGGATCTCTATGTAAAACTTTTGCTCTATAAGCTGAAATACTTTTTGTATTTCTTAAAATATTTTCATTTACTTTATATTCAGTATGATATAAATATAACATTTCTAGTAAAGTTTCAAAGTCTTTACTTAAAGATGTTCCTGAAAAACCTTCAGAGTATCTTGAAATATAAGGTCTTACATTAGCTCTTTTCCCTGCGTAAATTCTACTTATTTCTTTTAGCGAGTATTTTGATAAACCAGAATTTGCAATAATATTAGGTGAGTATTTTGCAGTTAAAATATCTTCTTGTTTTATTAAAGAGTGACCGCCATCTGAAAATGAGTATAGTCTTACCTTCTTTTTATTATAAGTATTCTTTTTGAAAATAACTTTAATGTCATTAGCTAAAGTAAACTCCCAAAAATCGAATTTTTTATTATATTTTTCTTTTTTTATCTTTTTTTCAAGTAAGTTTTTTGTTAAGATTTTTTTAGGTAAATTTGGATCTACATAAGGTCTTTTAACATTCTTTTTAGCATCTTTAATAGTTTTAAAAATAGATCTTTTAGAAATTTTATTTTGAGTAGATAAAGAATAGTTTACTAAAAAAGAATCACTTTTTAAAAAGCCTGAGAATGCTTTATTTAAATCTTCAATTGTAACTTCTGAATAAAATTCTTTTAAAAATTTATATTGAAAGTCTTGATCTATAAAAACATCGTCATCAAGAGAATAAATAGCTAATCTTGAAGCATAAAAATTTGAATTAGTATCGTTAATCACTTTATAAGAATCTTCATTATTTGCAATTTTATCTTTAAGTAGAGCATCAAATTCAAACTTGTCAAAACCAAATTTATCAATTGTATAAATACTTTCGCTTAACTCATTTAAAGCTTCTTTTTCTTTCATTCCTTGATAATTAGCAGAAAAGATAATGGGTTGTAAATTTGTCCCCATAATATTAGATCCTGCTCCAAGTGATTGAGAAATAGGATTTTCTTTTGTAATTTGAGAAGAAAAAGTTTGATTAAATAATCTTAGCGCCATATTTTTTATTAAATCTTTTTTAAAATCATTTTCAGTGATGGCTTTTTTATAATCATGAAAAATATAATAAGATAAAGAACTACCTGTTAATTCACTATCAGAAGTAAATAATACTCTTTTTTTGTTTATTTTTGGAATTGTTCTAATGGCTTTTTCTCTATGATTTGTATTTTTTAAATCTGAAAACGTAGTTTTAATTAGTGTTTCTACAATTTTAACATCAAAATCTCCAACAATTACAAAATGCATTAATTCAGGTCTATACCAATCATTATAAAAATCTTTTATTCTTGATATCTTAATATTTTTAATAATATCTAAGTCTCCAATTGGAGTTCTATCTTTATATTTTGAACCTTCATAAAGAGTATTTTTGGCTTGTTCATATATTCTAGATGAAGCTGTATCTCTTGATCTTGCTTCTTCTAAAACAACTCCTCTTTCTTTTTCTAGTTCAATTGGATCAAAAGTTATATCTCCAGCCCAATCTCTAAAAATTAAAAAAGATTTTTCTAAATTATCTTTTGTAAGAGGTATGCTTAATTGGTATTGAGTTTGATTCATAGATGTCATAGCATTTAAATGACTACCAAAAGAAACACCAATAGATTCTAAATAAGATATTAAAGAATTCTTCTTAAAATGTTTTGTACCATTAAATGCCATATGTTCAACTAAGTGTGCAACACCTTTTTGATCATCATCTTCTTCTAAAGATCCAGCTTTTATTACTAGTCTTATTTCTGCTTTTCCAGCTGGTTTTGAATTTTTTCTAATAGTATATTTAAAACCATTGTTTAGTTCACCTCTTATTAAACTTTTGTCCCAAGGTAAATCTTGGGCATTAATACATGATATAAATATTAGTATGCTTAATATTATTTTCATTTTTTTTCCTTTGTATATAATACTTTTGAAAATGCACTAATTGCTATTAGGGCATATGTTCCTAAAAATAGGATTAAGATAGAATTTGTTAAATGTTCTTTAACTTGTCTTTTTGTTTTTTTAATAAATAAGAAATATAAAATAAGAAATAATATATTTCCTTTCTTCGTTCGTTTTTTATGTTTACCATGATCGACACAATCTGCCATATGTGAGCGGTACACGTCACACACAA
>JABSON010000319.1 GCA_013215915.1 Campylobacteraceae bacterium
TTAACTAAATAAGATTTTTTTAATGAATTAACAAGATTATTAGTATTAATATCTAAAGTATTTGGATTAGATGCAATATAATTTTCACCTTTTAATAAACTTTCTGTAAATAAAGTAGATTTTTCTAATAAATCACTAATTGCAGTATAAGTATCATTATTAGCTTAAGGATTAAATATTTTTTCATTTACAACAATTGTAGTATATGGAGAAATAATATTATTTGTATTTTTACTTGAACTTAGTATATATTCATTATTAATTTCAGCAAGTAAATTTGAATATCTACCTAAATAAGTATCACCTTTTGAAAATGAAAATTTTCCATCTTTATATGTTTTTTCACTTGCTTCGTTATTATCACATTTTCCATTTGAATTTACATCAAAACATACTTTAGCATTAATAATATATGATTTTGCGATAACTTGTCCACTTAATCCATCTTTTTTAATAAAAGAATTTTGAATATTCTTTGTTGTAGAATTAGTTTTACTTTGATATTCTTCACCACAAGAACTTAAAAATGCTATTGCGGCGAAAGATAATGTAAGTCTTTGTAAATACTTTTTATTAATTAATATTTTAGAATACATATTTTATTCCTATACTTGACCAATTCATTTTTAATCCAAATGATTGCTTTTGTTTGGCAAAAATAAAATTAATATCTATATTATCTTTTATTTTATACTCAATCCCTAAACTTAATGTTATACCTGTATATCCACCCATTCTTTCATCACTTGTACCATATGAACCTTCTGAAAAATGGAAATCTTTGGAATCGTGAGCTTTATAAAAATTTGCTGCTTTTTGATTATAATATCTAATTAACGGTATTATTGTTAGTTTGGGATAAACTTCTATATATGAATTAAAACTTAAAGTATTTGATAATATTCCCCAATCATCTTCGTAGAAACGATATGAAGTATGAACAGATATATTTTTTTTAATTTTATACGCTAAGTCCAAAGAGAAACCTGTAGAAATTCTTTCTGTAGGTCTTTTTTCTTTTGCTATAAAATAATTATTAACTGTATCAGAAGGAGAATCTAAATTTGTAATATCAAAGTATCTTATAATAGTTTGATATGGATTACTTAAACTTCCACTTTGTTTAGAGACAAAAATATTAGCTTGACTTACTAAGTTTTTTGTAAATACCCTTGAATACCCTAATTGAAAATTAAGAATATCAAATTCTTTCCAAATATTATTTTCTCTTCTATGCAAAACTTTATTATTTTGAATAGATAGACCCAAAGAAATAGAATTATTTTTATACTCATCAATATAATATAAATAAGAAGTTGAAAGTTCAGTACTTTTAAAATCCTCTTCAGTAGAATAAGCAAAACCTAAAGACATTTCATCTCTTTTTGGCGTTCTTTTTATTAAATTAAGGGATAAAGAAGTTCTTTTATCATTTATTTGCACATTTTTATATTTATATTGGGACATGTCCTTTTGTCCGTCACTTAATAAATCTGTTTTAGTTAAAGTGTTTTGACATAAATTTGTATTTTTTTTACATCTTTCATCAGAACTTATACCTGTAGCTTTTAATGATGCAGAAGAAATACTATCCCAGATAGGGGTACCTCCGCTCATTGTATCATAAGATAAACTTGCATTAAAAGAATAATCTGTTCCAAAATCTTTTTTAATATCTAAAACAGAAAAGTCTACTTTCATTCTATCTTTATTTTCAAAATATTTCATTTGTGTAAGTTTTACTTCATCAGAAGAATTAGCATTTAAAATAGGAACAAGTCCTGTTATACTTGTTAATAAAATAAGTGATAGTTTATTTAATTGCATCCACAACCTCCTCCACCAATTCCATTTCCTCCAAAAGAAGCTTCTTTTGAAGTGAACACATGCTCATTTACTTTTTTTATCATAGAATCTCCTCCCCCTAATTGCATTTTATTTTCAGCCAAAATATTTTTTTCCCATGGTTTTACTATTTTACTACATGATGTCAATGATAAAACAATGCTAATGATTATTATAAATTTATTTTTCATATCATAAATTCTTTAAATCATTAATTATTTTTTTATCAATATTAGGTACAGCACCAAAGATTATTTTTTTAATTATTTTATCTTCAATATAATATAAAGCAGGCATTCCAATAGGAGAGAATTCTTCCACTAATTTTTGAGTTGTATCATTTATGACTTTAAATTTAATATCTAACTTCTTTTGAAATTTAATTGCATCTTTTTTCTCTTCATCTGTATCAATCCCTAAAATCACAATATTTTTATCTTTATTATTAATAAATAAATTATTAATCAACGGTAATTCTTTTTCACAAGAAACACACCAAGAAGCAAAAAAATCAACAATAATTGTTTTAGAACTATTAATATTATTTTCTAAAAATGTATTAGATAGATATTTACAAAGAAAATGTTTTTCTCAAAATACAATTTGTTTTGGAAATGTTTCATTAAACTGCATTTTTATGTCGTAGTACGCTTGTAAAAGTTAAAGTGCACCATAGTGGGCAGAAAAAAACAGACGTTTTTCGAACAAGATATCCAGATTTTCAACTGCTGTGGAGAATTGTTTTTTTGTTCACGCAGTTTTGCTGTCGATGGATAATGTAATTTTTGTCCGCTTTCTTTGCTAGTTATGTTTCACTTTTTTTTGAGACGACTAATTTTG
>JABSON010000032.1 GCA_013215915.1 Campylobacteraceae bacterium
TTAATATCTTTTGATAAAAATATTTTTATTCTTTTTGAAAATGTAGGATTAGATTTTTTACTAAGTAAAATTAATTTTTTTAAATCAACCTTATTTAAAAGAGAAGCTCTACTTGTTGAAAAATAAGAAATACATTTAGAATCTAATAAAAGTTCTTTTGTAGATTTTTTCATACAAAATACTTTCTTTAAAGTTTTTTCATCTTTTGTATGAGTTGAATATGCATATAGAATCTTTTTATTAACTAGTTTACTTTGTGAAAAAGCTTTTGTAGCATTTTTTTCACTTATGTTTTTTTGTTTAAGGTATTGCCAAATATAAAAGTCTTTGGCATAAGTTTTATCTTGAGAACTAAGCCATTGTATATCTATTATATTTGAGCTAAGAACTGAAGAACATAATAATAAAGATACAAAAGGCTTAATCATTTTACATTCCTACGAATAATTTACTTAAAAATGTTTCTAAAAAGATTAAAGCTAAAATTATAATAATAGGAGCTAAATCCATTCCACCAAATACAGTTGGTATATATTTTCTTACAAGATCATAAGCTGGTCTTGTAAGCCTATCTAACATTTGTACAATTGGGTTATATGGATCTGGTTTAACCCAAGATAATAAAGAGTTAATTATTATTAGCCATTTATATAAACTAATTACTGTAACTACTATTAAAAAAATAGATTGAAGTAGGGCACTTATCATTTGATTATATCTCCTAAATAATTTTTAATAAAAGGGTAAAGAGCAGCTAAATCTGGACCATTTTCTGCTTTTGTTAAAAGATATCTTAATGGTTTAGATAGTGATTCACCTTTTAAAGATGTTTCTTTTGTAATGAAATTTTTCAATTCATTAAATTCTTCATAATAAGGGGCAGTTTTTAAACACTCTTTTAATGTTTTCAATTCATCTGAAAAAGATTCTAAAGAATTTTTTTCTTCAAATATTGGTAGAATTTTAGATTTCAATTCATTTATTGTACAAGACTCTTCTAAATATATTTTAGCTAATTTACCAATATCTGAATCAGCAAAACCTAATATTTTAGATAATCTTAAATCATCCATTAATTCTAAGTGTTTTTTATTAATAAATCTTAATTTTCTAATATCAAATTTAACTGAATTATTAGAAATTTTTGTAATATCAAACCATTCAATTGCATCTTCTAAAGTAAAAATTTCAACAGGAGCATTAGTTCCTAATAATACTAAGTAATTAGCTATAGCAGAAGGTAAAAATCCTTCTTTAATTAAATAATTTATTGATGAATCATCATCAGTATTTTCATTTGAAATAATTGGTAAATGTATATACTCTATCTTTTTGTCATATCCTAGCATATTTCTAAGATGAATTTGTTTAGGAGTATCACTTAAATAAATTTCATCTCTAATTACCATAGAAATATCATATAACATATCATCAACTGCACAAGCATAATTATATGTCGGTGTTTTATCATGTTTTAAAATATTAAAAGAATCAATTTCAAATGATTTATACTCAATATCACCTTTTAATCCATCAATAAAAGTAATGTTTTCTTTTGGATTTTTTAATCTTACCGTAAAAGGAGCATTGCAATTAAATACTGTTTCTTCTGATAAAGTAGCACAAAAACCGTCATAAACATTAGGTTTAGATTTTTCTTTAGCTTCAAGTTTTAACTCTTCTAATTTATCATTAGAACAAAAACAAGAAAATGCTTCTTTTTTTGTCATTAATTGCATAGCTATTCTTTGATGGTACTTTAAGTTTTCGCTTTGATAAACAACAGAAGAGTATTCAATTGAAAAAAGATTTAAAAGTTCTAAAATAGATTTATCTTTTCCTTCAACATTTTTTTCTTTATCTATATCTTCTATTCTGATTATTAAATCTTCATTTTTTTGTTTTGCAACAATATAATTAAAAATAGCAACTCTTAAGTTAGCAATATTCATATCACCTGTTGGACTAGGGGCAAATCTTAACAATATATTCCTTTATTTTACTTTTAAATACTTAGTTAGTTAAAACTAAGTATTTAAAAATTTGTTCTATTTTTGTGTTACGATTGAGAAAAATAAATCATTTATCTCTTTATGTTCTTTGATATAAGTATTTAAATCTACTAAAGTAAGTTCTTCAATTAAATTTAATTCTTTTTTTGAATAAGACTGATCTAATCCTTTATAATATAAATGAAAAGCTCTATTTAATCTTTGTGATAAAGTCTCAACTCTTAAAGGCTCACTTCCTGTTAAAAAATTCTTAGCTGCTTCTAATTCTTCTTTAGTAACTGCATTTTTTGTAAATTCTTTTACAATTTCAATTACAAGTTTTTTAGCTTCATCTGCATTCTCAGTTTTAGTTTGTAAATAACCAGAGAATGATGAATAAGATTGATTTATAGATATTTGTCCATATGCAGAATATGCAAGTCCTCTTTTAACTCTAATTTCTTCCATTAGTCTTGATCCAAAACCTGAACCACCTAAAATAAATGATGCTACTTTTGCTTTATAATTCTCTGCATCATTAGATAATGCTTTATAAGATGATCCAAAATAAATATAAGCTTGTTTTGTTTCTTTGTATATTACAGATGTTTTAGCTTTTTTAGAGACTTCAAAGACTTTAAGTTTTTGAGCTTCTTTATTAGAAAAATTCTCTAATACACTTTTAATATCTTTTTCTATTTCTTTTAATTCTATATCTCCACCAACAACAATAATTAAATTATTTAAAGAAAAAACATCAGAAATAAAGTTTTTTACATCTGTTAATTCGATTTTATTAATACTTTTTAGCGTTCCAGATTTAGGTTTTGCTAAAACTGTATCTTTAAACATAAGTTTTTTCAATTCAACTGATGCCATATAATCAAAATCATTTTCTTTTCTTTTTAATGATCCAATTTGTAAAGTTTTTACTTTATCTAAAACCTTTTGAGAATAATTAGGATCTTGAATTAAAGCATTTAAATATTTCATTGCTTTTTTAGATTCAGATTTTAAAGATGACAACTCAATAACAAATGTCTCAAAACCTGTTGATGTATGTAAAGAAATAGCTCTATTTTCTAATTTTTCATAAAACTTAACAGAGCCATCTTTTTTACTTCCTTCATTTAAAATCTTAGAAGAAATACTTGCAAGCCCTGCAATATCATTTTTAATTGCGCCTGAGTTTTTAAACACTAATTGTAAATTAAAAGTAGGTAGGGCATCTTTTTCGTATATTATTGGAATTTTTATATTTTTGTAGTCTATATGTTCTATACTTGAACTCATTAATAATCCTTTTATAAATATTAAAGCAAAAAAAGTTTTTTTCATTTTAAAAAAATCTTTCTAAAGTCTCATATGCTGTATTTCTTTTTGCTGGTTTTTCACCAACATCTCTAATTAGCTCAATCATTTCATCTTGATTCATGCAATTTGAAACTCCTGCAGCTGCTACTACATTTTCTTCCATCATAGTTGAACCTAAATCATTTGCACCAAATTTTAATGCCATTTGACCTATATAAGAGCCTTGAGTAACCCAAGAACTTTGTAAGTTATCAAAATTATCTAAATAAAGTCTTGATACTGCTAAAAGACGTAAATACCTATTTGAACTTTGAGGTTCAATATCTGGTCTATCTATTTCAAGTTTTGTATTTGAACTTTGGTATGACCACATAATAAATGCTCTAAAACCACCTGTTTCATCTTGTAGTTTTCTAATCATTTCCCAGTGTTCAATAATTTCTTCATTAGTTTCAACAGTTCCAAACATCATAGTAGCAGTAGTTTTCATACCAATTGAATGAGCAGTTCTATGAACTTCTAACCATTTTTCACTATCCATTTTTTTAGGAGCAATTATATCTCTAACTCTATCTGATAGAATTTCAGCTCCAGCACCTGGAATTGAAGACAATCCCTTAGCTTGTAATCTTTTTAAAGTCTCTAATATTGTTAGTTTTGAAACTTTTGCAATATATACAATTTCAATTGCTGAAAAAGAGTGCAGAGTAATTTGAGGAAACTTAGTATGAATATGTGATACTAATTCTTCATAATAATCAATTTTTAATTTTGGATGAACACCACCTTGCATTAAGATTTGTGTTCCTCCAATTTCTAATAACTCTTCAATTTTGTCATCAATTTCTGAGAATTTAAGAACATAAGAATCTTCATCTTTCCCATGTCTATAAAATGCACAAAATTTACAGTCAACCCAACAAACATTAGTATAGTTAATATTTCTATCAACTATAAACGTTGTAACGTTTTCTGGATGTTTTTCTAGTTTTTTAGCATATGCCATTTCCCCTAATTCAATTAAAGGTTTATTTAAAATTAAATCTAGGGCTTCTTTATTTGTTAATCTATTATTCATTGTATTTCCATTTATTAAAAAGAAGTCCCTAAAGAGAATTCAAAATTTGACGTTTTATCAGTCTCTTCAGCATCAATTGGTTTTGAGAAGATAAATTGTAAAGGTCCAACAGGAGAAATCCATTCAACTAATGCCCCAGCACCTGATCTTTTAAGTTGATTAAAAGTATTATCCCCAATCATACCATAATCATAAAATAATCCCCATCTCATTTTAGCACTTGGAATTAATGGAAAAGACAACTCTACTGTATTTGTAAAAGATTTTTTTAATATATCTACTCCTAAATATTCAGGACTAAAAGAATAAGACTCATATCCTCTAAGTGATCCTGGACCACCTAAATAAAATGATTGCCCTTCTGTAATTTTACCTTTGTCAAATAAAACTTTAACCTTCGCTTTATATTTAACAATCATGTCATAGTCAAGTAAATCATTAAACCCATAAAAATATTTAAAATAAGCATGTAATTTATGGAATTTTGCATCTCCACCAAGTCCAGCTATTTCATATGAAAGACCTGCTATCATACCTTCTCTTGGTACATAATAATCATCAGTAGTATTATATGAAACATAAGGTGTAACTGATGATATAACATATTTATTATCAGTTTTAGTCGTAGTGTTATTAGAATATTTTTCATCTATATTTTCAAATTTATATCTAACTCCAGCATAAACATTTCTAAAGTAATTTCGTCCTATTCCAATTCCAAAACCAGTAGTATTTGTATTTAAATCATATTTTTTATTTTTATATTCAGATTTTTTAGTATAAGCTGAAACTTCTCCATTATATTTACTATCATTTATTGAAGGGTTTTTTAATGAAATTGTAAAATCTTTTTTTCTTTTTGATACATCAAGAGAAAAACCAATATTAATACCAGAACCAAAAATATTTTTGTCATTAACAGATGCATTAAACATAAGTCCATCATAAGAACCATAACCACCACCTAAAACTAAATTACCTGTAGCTGCTTCTTTTACTTCAACTAAAAGATTTATTTTATTAGAAGATACTCTCTGTTCTTTAATTTCAATATTTTCAAAAAAACCTGATCTTCCTAATCTATTTTTAGAATCTTTTAAATCTGTAAGGTTATATAAGTCTTTAGGAGCTAAAAATATATTTCTTCTGATAACTCTGTCAAGTGTTCTTGTATTTCCAGATATTATTACATCGTTAATATATACTTTTTCACCTGGAATAACATTAAATACAATATTTACTTTATGATTTTTACTATCTTTTTGTAAATCATATTTTACATTAACAAAAGCATAACCTAAATTAGCAAATTCTGTTTTTATATATTTAATATCTTTTCTTAATTTATTAATATTAAATACATCATCTTTTTCAAGTTGCAACTCTTCATACAAAGTGTTTACATCAATAATAGATGCATCAGCATAAATAATTATGTCATTAGTAAAATATTGTTCATTTTCTTTAATGTTAAAATTTAATATTGCTTCATTAGATGCAAAATCTATAGTCATAAATGGATCTTCAACTGTGGCATCTAAAAAACCATGTTGATAATATAAATCGTTAATTCTTCTACTCTCATAAGAAACTTGATTTAATTTTAATTCACCAGTATTTTGGCCAAACCACCATGAGATCATTTCTTTTTCTTTGTTGGCTGTAACTTCATTAAAATCATCTTGATCTAAATAATTAGCACCAAAATAATTAATTTTTTGAATTAAAATCTCATCACCTTTATTTACATTAAATATAAGTGAAATTGCGTCTTTATTTAAATTAATTGTTTCAACTTCAACAACTGAATTTATATATCCTTCACGCTCTAATGAAAGTAATAAAGATTTTTTTGCTCTTAAAACCCTATCTTTTGTATACATAGAACCTTTTGTAATTCCCATATTAAAATATAAAGAATCTAAATCATTTTTAGATGTTTTATATCCTTTAACTTCAATATTGGCAATTGACGGTTTTTCTGTAAATACAAATTCTAAAGCACCATTATTGTTATATACTTGAATATCGTTAAAATAGTTAAAATTATAAAAACTTTGTAAAGATTTATTAATATTATGGGCGTTAAATTCATTGCCTATTTTAAGATCAATAGTTTCATTCGCTATTTTTTCAGATATTCTAGATAAATTTTTATATGTAATTGATTGAATTGTTTGTGCACTTAATAGTGTAGCTACAACGGTAGAAAACAAGATAAAACTTTTTTTCACTTTAATCCTTCTTTTGTTCTAAATAAAGCAATAAATATAGCAAAATAAAGTTTACAGATAGATTTAATTTGTTATAATAATCAAAATTTATAAAAAGGTTTTAAAGTGAACATTGGGATAATTGGATTAGGTTTGATGGGTGGTTCTATTGCAAAAGCAATTAAAAAATATTCTATAGCTAAAAATGTTTATGGTTATGAAAAAAATGAAGAATATCAAAAAGAAGCAGTAGCGCTTAATTTAGTTGATGAATTGTTGTCTCTTAAAGATTTAAAAGATAAATCAGATGTCATAATTTTGGCTATTCCTGTTGATCCTATTATTGCATTTATGGATGAACTAAAAGATATTTCAGAGAAAACTACTATAATTGATTTAGGTTCTACTAAAGAAATTATTACAAATAATATACCTTCTAGAATAAGAAAAAACTTTATAGCTGCACATCCAATGACAGGAAATGAAAAATTTGGACCAAAAGCTGCAAAAAATGATTTATATGAAGGAAAAACTATAGTCTTTTGTAATTTAGAAGAAAATTCTAATTTACATGTCAACAAAGCTTTTAAGATATTCCAAGAAATTGGTATGAGAATTGTTGTTATGGATGCGAAAGAACACGATGTACATGCTTGTTTTATGTCTCATTTGCCTCATGCAATATCATTTTCACTTGCAAATACAGTAATGTCACATGAAGATCCAAAGTCTATTATAGCCTTAGCTGCTGGTGGATTTAAAGATATGAGTAGAATTGCTAAGTCTTCACCTGATATGTGGACAGATATTTTTAGACAAAATAAAGACAACTTACTTGAATCAATAACATTATTTGAGAATCATATGAAAAAAGTAAAAGTAATGTTGGAAAATGAAGATTATGTTGAATTAAAAAAGTGGATGAAAAAAGCTAATTCATTACATGAAATTTTATAAAGTAAAAATTAAATAATAATTATCACTTTATATTTAACTAATGATTTAAAAGAGCTTCTTGGACTTTAATAGCCTGAAAATGTTCTTTTACATCATGACATCTCACAAAATTAGCACCATTTCTAATGGCTTCTAAATGTAAAACAAGAGTACCTGCTAATCTATCTTTAACTTCACAAGGTATGATTTCATTTATCATTGATTTTCGACTAGCTGCAATTAAAATATTATTTTCTAAGTTTTTAAAAGTATTAATATTATTTATTAAAGATAAATTATGATTCAAAGTTTTCCCAAAACCAATTCCAACATCTAAAATAATATTTTTAATATTATAGTTTTTTGCTTTTTTAATTCTTTTTATAAAAAAGTCATTAACTTCTTGTATAACATCTTTATATTCTGGATTATTTTGCATATTATCAGGATTATTTTGCATATGCATAATAACTACTGTTGAGTTATATTCTTTTGCTAGTTCACATACTTCGCTATTTTCAAGGCCTGTAATGTCATTAATAATAGAAAAACCAGCATCAAGTGCATACTTTAAGCATAATGGAGAATAGGAATCAAGAGAAAAATCTATTTTTTCATAAAGTTTATTTCTAGATATTATGCTGATAATATCTTTTACTCTTGAAAATTCTTCTTCATTTGAAACTTTTTTTGAACCTGGTCGTGAAGAAACTCCACCAATATCAATTATATTAGCTCCATCATTTATCATTTTATTAATTTCAATCTCTACATTTAATGATGAAAACCTAGAGTCTTTAAAAAAAGAGTCTTGATTTGCATTAATTACGCCCATTATTTTAGTCATTAATTTTTTCTTTGTATTAAACTTAACATTAAAGAAGTAAGCACAGAAATAGGTTTTGAATTTAAATGAATTAAATTTAAAGCTTTGGAGAACATGTTTAATTCTTTTTTATTTAATAATAACTTTTGTTTTTGAACTTGAAAGAAAATATCTTCAATTAATATTTTTGCTTCATTCTTAGATATTCTTTGATATTCTTTTAAAAAAATATAAAGTTCTTTTAAATCAAAATGTCTAAGATTTAAATCTAAAGGTTCTCTAATTCTTGGTTTTCTTAAATACTTATGAGGCATTCTTGATAAAACAGTAGGAAGTAAAGATGACTTAGATGTTGTAATAAATATAAATACAATATTTTTAGGTGGTTCTTCTATTATCTTCAATAAAGAATTTTGTGCTTCAATTCCAAACATAGAACCACATAATATAATATATTTTATTTCATTAGACGCAATGTAAGCTTCTTTTATTACTAAAGAAGCTTCATGAATTAAAAAATCATCTTTGAGTGAGTTTCTAATTACTCTTGTATTATGTTTAGACAAGTTTTTTGTAATAGAGATTAAGCTTTCATCAATATCATTAACAATATAAATACAAGAAGAATTAATTATCATATGTTTTCCTAGTTTTCAACATTTATTTCTGCGAATAGGGCAGCTGAAATTGTTTTATTATATAATCTAAACATTTGTAATAATTTCATATCTAAAGCCTCATCTGAACTTCTAAGATTAAATGCATCTTGTTGTTCATCATCTAAAAGCCATAAAAATGAATTCTTAGAAATCTTTGGAATAATAGCACGTGAATCTTGACCACGACCTATATACCAAAACACATATCCATTTGGAAAAGATATATTTAACATATCTTTTATAAAAGATATATCATCTTCATTTTTAACTTGTTCTAATTTTGAATAAAATGATTTAAAATCATAAAAAGGTAAGAATGGTCGATTTAATGATTTATTATTAATATTAATTAAACAATAGTTTAAAAACCATTCTCTATTACTGTCTGTAATTATTATTACAGAACAGCCTTTTTCAAGTATATTTGTAATTGACTTAGATACTAAAGGTGTCCAGTCAAACTTTCTCTCTTCTAACCATGGAGCTAAAAGTTTATCTTCTCTAATAGTATCTACTGTCCAGTTAATAAATTCTTGCACTATTATTTATCCAAATTGTATACATCATGTAATGCACGAACAGATAATTCTGCATATTTTTCATCAATAATCATAGAAATTTTAATTTCAGAAGTAGAAATAATTCTTATATTTATATTCTCTTTTGCCATTGCAGAAAATGCTTTTGCTGCAACACCTGTATGAGATTTCATTCCAACACCAACAACTGATACTTTACATATATCTTCGTTATAGTCAATATTTTCAACATCATTTTCAAATACTTTCATAACTTCTTGACAGATTTCTAAATCAGATGTAGGAATAGTAAAGTCTAAATCTGTTTTACCATCAACTGCCACTGTTTGGACAATCATGTCTACATTAATATTTGCATTAGCTAAAGCTGTAAAAATAGTTGCAGCAATGCCTGGAGTGTCTTTAACCTTATACATACCAACTCTAATTTGGTTTTTATCAAGTGCGATACCACTTACTAATGGTTTTTCCATAATATTTTCTTCCTTTGTAATTAATGTACCTTCTACTTCTGGAGTAAAAGAACTTCTTGATACTAAATTTACATTTAGTTTTTTTGCCATTTCAACTGATCTTGTTTGTAAAACTTTTGCTCCTAAAGAAGCTAGTTCTAACATTTCATCATAAGAAATTTTATCTAATTTTTTAGCTTTTGGTTCAATTCTAGGGTCTGTTGTATAAATACCATCTACATCAGTATAAATCTCACAAACATCAGCTTTAATAGCACCTGCTATTGCAACAGCTGTTAAATCACTACCTCCTCGTCCTAGTGTTGTGATTCTACCTTCTAAAGATACTCCTTGAAAACCAGCAACAATAATAATTTTATTCTTTTTTAAAGACATTTTCATTTTTTCAGTATTAATATGCTCAATTCTAGCTTTTGTATGATCATTAGTAGTTACAATTCCTGCTTCTCTACCTGAATAAGAAATACTTTCATAACCTTGTTCATTTAAAGCAATAGATAATAAAGCTGACGTAACTCTCTCACCTGAACTTAAAAGCATATCAAGTTCAATGTCTTTTGGTTTTTTTGCGAAATGAGTAGCATATTCAATTAATTTATTAGTTTCACCACTCATTGCAGAAACAACTGCAATAATATCGTGACCTTCATCTTTTATTTTTTTTAATATATTTGCGACATTTTGTATTCGCTCTAGTGTACCAACACTAGTTCCTCCAAATTTTAATACTTTTAACATAACCTTTTTCCCTTAGTTTTAGTATTTATAGTATAAACAGATATTAAATATATCCCTCTTGTTTAAAGTGCATAAGAACTTGTTTATAAACAGTTCTTTTAAAAAATGTAATATAATCATAAATATTTTTAGCTTCTACAAATTTAAAGTCTGAAAACTCAGGTTCTTTAGTATTTATATTAACTTTTGAATCATTTTTTAATTTAACTAAAAAATATTTTTGTTTTTGTCCATCATATGGATGCATCTTTTTAGCAATTGCTTCTGGAAAATCATATGAAACCCATTCCGGGTATTCCGCAATAATTTCTATATCATTTGTTCCAATTTCTTCTTCTAATTCTCTCAATAATGCTTCTCTTGGGCTTTCACCTTCATCTATCCCACCTTGAGGAAATTGCCAAGCGTCTGGCACATCTCTTCTTGATGCTATAAATATTTCGCATTTTAGAGGATAAGAATCTGACAATACAATTGCTGCAACATTAGGTCTATAATTTTTTTTACAATTTAGTTTTTTGCTTTTATCTCTCATAAATCTATATTTCCTTATAATTAGCCCAAGATTATATTAAAAATAGGATTAAACATTGCTTTTATACATACATATACCATTCTGCGATAGTAAGTGTTACTATTGTGCCTTCAACTCTTATGTTGATAAGTTTCAACTAAAAGTTGCATATATGAAAGCTTTAGAAGAGCAAATGAAACATGACATAGATTTGTATTTAAAAGATACAGATAAAAAAATAGAAACAGTATTTATAGGTGGAGGAACACCTTCATGTGTTGAAGCCTCTTTATATGAAAATATATTTAAAATTATCAAACCATATTTAAAAGAAAATATTGAGATTACAACAGAAGCAAATCCAAATTCTGCCACTAAAGAATGGCAGATGAAAATGTTTGAATATGGAGTAAATAGAATCTCTTTTGGAGTGCAAAGTTTTAATGATAAAAAACTAAAAAGTCTTGGACGTGCACATAAGGCTAAATCGGCTATATTAGCGATACAAAATGCTTCTTGTATAGGATTTAACGGTATTAACTGCGATTTAATCTATGGAGTTAAAGGTGATACTTTTGAGTCAATAAAAGAAGATTTAGAAATCATTAGAGACTTACCAATAACACACTTAAGTGCATACAGTTTGATAATAGAAGAAGGTACAAAATTCTATAAAAAATCATATATGAAAATAGATGATGAAGAACTTTCTTATGCAATTTTCGACCATATAAAAACTCTTGGTTTAGTTCAATATGAAATTTCAAATTTTGCAATAAATGATAAGTCTAGATCTTCTCATAATTTTGGATATTGGGAACATAAAGAATATTTAGGCGTTGGAACTGGAGCTGTTGGATATATTAATAAAGAAAGATTATATCCTTTAAAAGATATTGAAGAATATATAAAAACACCTTTATATAAAGATGTAGAAAAATTAAGTGAAGATGATATAAAAGTTGAGAAAGTTTTATTAGGTTTACGATCAATTGTAGGAGTAGATTTATCATTATTTACGAAAGAAGAAAGAAAAAGAGCAGAGTATTTAGTCTCTGAGAATAAAATTTCGATGAAAAATGAGAACATTTATAGTAATAATTATTTACTGTGCGATGAAATAGCTTTATATATCTTAAATTAAAAAATTCTAGATATAATAATGTTTCAAAAGGTAAAAAATGACAATTAAGAATATAGTTAGAGAATATGCTAAATTATTAAAAAATGTAACACATATACCATCAAAAGAAGTAGAGATATTAATTCTTCATCTTTTGAAAAAGAATGTAATTTGGTTACACCTAAATAATAATGAAGAATTTACAAAAGAAAAAGAGTTAAAAGAATTAGTTTTAAAAAGAGCAAAAGATTTTCCAATGGAATATTTAACGTTAAAAGCTTCCTTTTATGGAGAACAATTTCATGTAAAAGAAGGAGTTTTAATTCCTAGACCTGAAACAGAGTTCTTAGTTGAGAATGCTGTAACTATTTTAAAAACTATTGAAAATCCAAAAATACTTGAAATTGGAGTAGGTTCTGGAATTATTTCAGTAATGCTTGCAAAATTAGTTCCTGGAATTAAAATTATTGCAGTTGATATTAATAATATAGCTTTAGAACTTGCACAAAAGAATGCGCAATATCACGAAGTAGAAGATTTAATTGAATTTAGAGAATCTGATTTATTTACAAATGTATCTGAAAATGATTTTGATATGGTAATTTCAAATCCACCTTATATTCAAAATGATTTTAAACTAGGTATAAATGTAATGCATGAACCTGCGTCTGCATTATTTGGAGGAGAGATTGGTGATGAGTTATTAAAAGGTATCATCTTAGGAACTAAAGAAAAAGATATTAAATACTTATTATGTGAAATGGGTTATGATCAGTTAAAACCTTTAAGAGAATTCCTTAAAGATATTAAACATCATAAACTTGACTTTTATAAAGACTATGAAAACTTTGATAGAGGTTTTACTCTAGAGTTTAAAAAATAAATACTAATAAAAACAAATAAAAAATTAAAAAAGGTAAAAAATGTTTCAAGAATTTAACTTAGATAATTTAGAAAATTCAAAAGAATTATTAGCAATAAGACTTCAAAATGCAAAAGCTAAAATTGAAGAACTATTAAAAACAGAAAAAAAAACATATAAAAATTTTGTACAAATTTATCAAGAAGTAGGGGAGGATTTAAATGAATTCATTACTCCTATTTTTCATATTGATTCTGTTAAAAACTCAGAGTTAAGCCAAAAGGTTTACGAAGAATGCCTTCCTCTAATCTCTTTATATGAAACTGAACTAGGGCAAAATGATAATATTTATAGAGCTTTAAAAGATATACAGTCTAATGAAAAAACATCTTTAAATGATATACAACAAAAAGTATTAGAAAATGAAATAAAAGACTTTAAATTATCAGGATCTCATTTAGATGATGATGATAAAAATAAATTGAAAGATTTAAATTTAAAACTATCACAGTTATCTCAAGAGTTTTCTCAAAATCTTTTAAATGCAACAAATGAATATGAACTTGTAATTGAAGATGAAGATGCAGTAAAAGAAATTCCAAAATCTGATTTAGAAGATGCTAAATTTGAAGAAGATGGAAAAGTAAAATATAAATTTACTTTACAAATGCCTTCATATATTTCATATATTACTTATGGAACTTCAAGAAAATATAGAGAAGAAATGTATAAAGCATATTGCACAAGAGCTCCTCAAAATGGAAAATTAATTGAAGAAATTTTAAAATTAAAAGATGAAAAAGTTAAAATTTTAGGATTCAATTCTTATTCACAATATTCACTTGAACAAAAAATGGCAAGATCTGAAGAAGAAGTTGTTTCATTTTTAGAAGAGTTAGGATCAAAAGCAAAAGATAAATCTATTCAAGAATTAGATGAAGTTAAAGAATTAGCGAAAAAAGATGGAGTTTTTGATTTTGCATCATTTGATATGGCTTATTATTCTGAGAAATTAAAAAAAGAAAAATATGATATTGACGAAGAATATTATAGACCTTATTTTGAACAAGATTCTGTTTTAAATGGATTCTTTGATTTTTTAAATAAAATATTTGATATAGAATTTAAACAAGTAGATGAAAAAGCTTGGGATGATAAAGTTAAAGTATATGATATTTATGAAAAAGATGTATTGTCATCAAGAATTTATATTGACTTAGAAGCAAGAAAAGATAAAAGAGGAGGGGCTTGGATGAATAATTGGCATACTCATTATGTTGATTCAGCAAATAAAACACATTTACCTACTGCTTATATTGTTTGTAATTTTCCAGCTTCAAGTACTTCAAATAAATCTTTATTTAGACATAATGATGTTGTTACATTATTTCATGAAATGGGTCATGCACTACATCACTTATTATCAAAAGTTCCTGAAGCTTATGTATCTGGAATTGCTGGAGTTACTTGGGATACAGTTGAATTCCCATCTCAATTCTTAGAATATTTTGCATATGATAAAGATGTGTTAAAACTTTTTGCAAAACATTACGAAACAAAAGAAGTATTATCTGATATTGCAATTGAGAGAATTATCAAAGCTAAAAACTTTCAAAGTTCATTAGCAACTATGAGACAAGTAGAATTTGCTTTATTTGATTTTAAACTTTATCAGAAAGCAGGCTTATGTGAAAATGAAACTCAAGATTTATTAGATGGAATTAGAAAAAGATTTTCAGCTTTAATCCCTCCTTCATATAATAAATTTCAAAATGGGTTTTCTCATATATTTGCTGGTGGATATGCAGCTGGATATTATTCTTATAAATGGGCCGAAGTTTTAAGTGCTGATGCATTTTATATGTTTATTGATTCTAATAATATTTTAAACAAAGAATTAGCTTTAAAATATAAGAATATCGTATTAGAAAGAGGTGGATCTAAGGATATGGAAGATTTATTTTATGAATTAACAAAAAATAAGCCAAATATTGATTCTCTTCTTAAAATTGATGGAATTATTAGCTAAATTTAGTAATAATACACTTTATATATATAACAAGGATTTTTATGGACAACCAAGAAACAATAACAAAATTAAGTGAAGCTTTAAATACACTTATTGCAGCATATGAAGATTTACAACTTGAGAATATGTCATTAAAAAGTGATATTGATCAATTAAATGATGAAAAAAGTGAATTAGAAACTAAAGTTACAGACTTAAGTGATAAAAAATCATCATTAGAAAATAATATTGATAATTTAAACGATAATAATGAAAAACAAAATACAAATATTTACTCTATGTTAGGTAAAATTAACAGCCTACTAAGTGATGATTTTGAAGTAAATAACACAGTTGTTAAAACTGAAAACATTCAAGAAGAAACAGTTACAAGTGTTGAATCTAATGATATTACAAAAAACATTTTTGATACAACAGCTGAATCTGAAAATGAAGATGAGAAAAAGAATAATACTAATGTTGCATTAAATAACAACAATAATTATTCAAATAAAAATAATTCACATTCTAATAATCAAAATGAAGATGGTAAATTAGATTTAAACAGAATGGCATCTTTATTAAATGGTTTTAAATAAGAAATGATAATCCAATTAAATAAAGATTCTTTATTTACTACATTTTCAGTCGACTCATTCGACTGTCTTGAAGGAAGTATAAATAACATGCCTCCTTCAATTGTAGAATATCATTTATGTGATTTATTTTCAAATAATGATGATTCTTACTTAAACAAAAAAGATATACAAAATAGTCTCAAATTTGGAGATTATAGTATTTACCTAGATTATAGTGAAAATATTTATTTAGAGAATCAAATTCATGAAGATAATACTACTCAAAGCCTATGGTGAAAATATTGTAAATTTACGTTGTAACGAAATGATGATAATATTCTAAATATAAACAATAACTATATAAATATAATTATTGCCTTAAAACTAATCAATAATATTAAAATATATCAGTTGTTAATTTTAACTTATCTTTATCAAAATGTGTATATATTCTAGAAGTATTAATGTCAGCATGACCTAACGATTCTTGTACAAGAATTAGATCTTTAGAATTTTGATATAATAAAGTTGCAAAAGTATGCCTTAACATATGAGCTCCATTTTTTTCTTTCCTAATTCCAATACTTAATAAAATATTTTCAACCATTCTAGAAATATAAGCCTGTGTTAAAATATTTCCTTTTTGATTACAAACTAGTTTTTTTGTATTTGAATGTCTAATCTCTAACCAACATTTTAAATTATTTTTAATAATTTCTTCTTTTATCATTACAACTCTAGGTTTATTACCTTTTCCTCTTACTTGAATAATATATGAATCACCATCTTTTATAAAATCTTTTAATTCAATATTTAATGCTTCACCAACTCGAATACCTGTATAAAGTATTATTTTAATAATTAATCTATTTCGATCTGAAACTTTAGCTGAAAAATTATATTCATTAATTCCTTTTATAAATCTTTGAACTTCTTCTTTTTGCATGAAAGAGGGCAGTTTGAAACCAGATTTTCCTCCAAGGCCTCCCCAGTTTTTTAACTCAATTCCATACCTATGAGTGTTCAAATTCTCATCTTCATTTTGTTTATCAATATATCCAAAAAAAGTAACTAAAGAAATACGATAATTCTTTTTAGTTGCATCTGCCAAATTTGCAGTTTCACTAGCTAAAAAATCACTAAGTAATTCTTCATCAATTTCTTTCATTGATGCTGCGCCAAAAGTATCTAAAAAAATGTATAGTTTTTGTAAAGGAATAAAATATACATGTATACTTGAGATTCCAATATTTCTAACTTCTTTTATAACTTTTTTTAATTCCTCTAATGAGTCAAAACCTATAATCAATTCTTTAATAATTTGGGCAAGTCTATTTTTATCTTTTATCTGTCTATTAGATAAAGTTGTAATCTTATTTCTAAGAAATCTACTTAACCAGAATAAATAAGTTTTTTCAAATGTAATCTCACAATCTAACGGATATCTCATATTTTATCTTTCATATTAATATATAGTAGTATATCAAAAATATACTTTATTTAGTATTGGAAACTATAATTTCCAAACTAAATCCATTTGCTGATTATCCCTACTATCTAGCTTGTTATATAAGATTTATCTTTAAATTTATACTTACTTACATATGTAGCAATGTGATAATCGCAGACATAGCCATACATGCGCGCACACGTTTTTTACACACTTACACATATATAGATGCATAATTATATATAACATACATAAATAATTACACATAAACGTACATATAT
>JABSON010000320.1 GCA_013215915.1 Campylobacteraceae bacterium
TAAATAAAATCAATTCACTAATTAAGACACAAGTATTTTAAATAAAGTAAAAATACATTTAAATATACTTCATTTATAGAGTATTTTACTCAAGATAATAAAAGTGTTTTAAAATTTGTTGATGTATTGAATAACTATTACAATAATTATAAAAAGAAGGCGCAGAGTGAACTTTAGAGACATGATTATTTACGCAGGTATTTAACAAAAAGTTAATTAATCTTCTTAATTTTATATACTTACCTCAGCAAGCATTTCTTTTTTTACTTTCTTTTATTAATCTTATTTAATTTAAAAGCGTTAAGATAGAAGAAAACATCACCCTCCTTTTATCTTAAATTTATTCTTTTTAGATTCGAACTTTATTTATTCATTAAACTCTTTTGATTGAACAGTATCTAGAAGTTATTTTACAATGTTAGATATTTCAATAGCAATAGTATTACTTTAAGTAGAGTCAGATACGATTTTTTGTGTTTGTTTATCTTGAGATGTGATTACAGAATTTATTTGCTCAATTCCTAGTCTTTGTTCTTTAGAAGTTTGTTCTATTTGTTTAGTTAAGTCTATAGTTTTATTTATGTTTTCATTTAATGAAGTAAAACCATTTATCATTTTATCTGAAATGAGTTTTCAATCTTTTGTTTTAGAATTTGCATTTTCAACTAGAGTTTTAATTTCTCTTGCTGCTTCTTCTGATCTTGAGGCAAGGTTTTGCACTTCTTGAGCTACGACTGTAAATCCTTTTTTAGCTTCTCCAGCAGTCGCTGCTTCTACGTCTGCATTTAGTAAGAAAATATTCGTTTAAAATTCAATCTGATCTATTACGCCTATTTCTGCATTAATAGAACTTACCTGTTCATTTATAACATCCATTGATTTACTTGTTTCATTTGCAAGAGTATTACCTTCTTTTATTGAATTTACAACTTCATTAGCATACTGCGACATTTCACTTATTCTTTGCGTATTATTTACAATTGTACTTGTTACTTCTTCTAGTGCTGCTGATGTTTTTTCTAGGGGTGATGAGGCTTTATGTGATGAGATATTAACAGCATTTACATTATCTAAAAATTTTGTAGATGATTTACTTAAATTTAGTGCAATGTGTTTATTATCTACTAACATTAATGTAATAGAATCTTCTAAAGAGTTAACCCCATTAGCTAATTGAAGTAATTGATTCTTTACAGATTTATTATTTACTTTATTTACGTATTTATAATTAGAATACTCACCTAGAACTAATAAAATATTTCCAATGTTTTCTTCAAGTGTATTAGCTATAGAATCTAGAACTTTTTTTAACTCTTTTAAAGCAGGATTATTAACCGTAGTTTTTATTCTTTTAGATAAGTCTCCTTGTTCAAATTCAGATAAAACTTTTATTGTCTCATCTTTAAAGACTTTATCTTCTTCTATCTCTGCTTGTGTTATCTTAATGTTCTTATTTACAACTTTTGCCATAAGTGCAAGTTCATCTTTTCCTGAGTCATCTAAGAGTTTAACTTTATTAACTTCTTTGTTTAGATATTTAAAAAAGTCTATTAAACCTTATTGGAATTTATGTATAGAAGATATTCTGATTTTAGGAATAATTATAGAAAGTAGAACTAAGATGATAAGTATGATAATAGAAATAAAACTTATTACTGTTTGAATACTTTTATTTAACTGCGCAACTTCTGTACCAATTCTATCTTGATCTTTTTTAATTGAAAGTTTTACTCTCTTTGTTAGTATTGCTATTTCTTCTTCTAAGACATTTAAATCTTTTCTAATTACAAGGTTTCTATCTCTTATAGTATTCTCTATTCCTTTACTGTCTTTTTTATACTCTCCTATTATAAGAACTGACTCTTTTAACTGAGCTACTCTTTTTGGATTTTGAATTGATTCTTGCATATTGTTTAATTCAATCTCTAAAGAAGCAAATTCTTTGTAAACTCCAATAAGAGCAGCTTTTTTATTTGAGCTAATAAAACTAGAAGTATACAGTTTTGATAAAAGTAATGATTTGAGACCTTGTGCTACATCTATGGTAGATTCTTAGTCTTGATCTTCATTAGCACTTTTCATAACAGAAGATAAAAGTCTTTCTACTTTAATTCCGTTCTTAGTTAAACTATCTACAATTTCATTTCTTTTATTCATAAAAACTACAAATTATTAAAGTCTATTTTATACTGAATCATTTTCTGCTCAAGACTTAAAACGAAAGGAACCAGAGAAGGGCATTGAACTGTTTAATATCTTTATTGTTAAAAGATAGTAAGTACTCTTTTACATTCATTCTAAGCATATTAGCTTGAACTCTACTTGCTAATACTGCATCTTTTACCATCTCTCTATAAGATGTAAAACCATATGCTGTTTTGTTAACACCTGATACTCAATAAAAGGCTAAAAAAGCAAGCAAAACAATTACGAGTAAAAAAGAAAGAATTAGTTTTAGTTTAATTGTCAGATTTTTCAGATTTTCTTCTGCTTAATATAAAAAACTTTAAAAAAGTGTGTAGACCTTAATAATTATAAACATTATTAACTTATTTAAGTAACTTTCTTTTAATAAACTCTTAGACTATAATTATTTTCAAAATAAGTATTTAAGAATAAGAAAAAATCTAAAACTCATTATCATGAAAGATTAGTATTTCTAATGTTTTTTACATAGTTTTACA
>JABSON010000321.1 GCA_013215915.1 Campylobacteraceae bacterium
AGATAAAATATATATAGAAACATTAAAAATAATTAATGATGAGAATATATCATATGAGAAAAAGACAGAAAAATTATTTATTTTATTTAAAATGAATAAAATTATTGAAAGATTATTTGTACAATATTTACTAAATTATAATAAAACATTTTTATGGGCACATATAAATGAATTTGATATTAGTAAGTTTACTGATTTAATGTGGTACCAAAGTTTTGATGATATAGACTTTGATAAAGTATCTAATAATAAATTATTAGAAGAACTATACAATGCAAAATCATATATTAATACTTTAAAACACTCAGATGATTTTGATTTAGATATTTTAATTTTATTAAACTCTCATGAACATGAAACAAAAGCTGATTTAGATTTTGAATTTATTTGTACTTCTTGTAAACATACACATCCTATTTATGATTCAAGATGTCCTCATTGTCACAATATACTATCGTTTAAAGTAAAACACAAATTAATAAAAAACGTTTATATAAGAAATCAATCTTTATTATAAAACAATAGAGATTGATTATACGTTTCTATTAGACACATAAAGCTTCTAATTTGTTTATTTAAAAGCCTATTTTAGAAAGCTAATAAAAGATGTGCTATACTTCGAATGTAATAAAAAAACTTAAGGGAGTTAATATGAGTGATTACTCAAAATTAGAACAGTGCCTGGATTATCAGTTTAAAGATGCAGATCTGATAATCGAAGCACTTACACATAAAAGTTTCAAAAAGCCTTATAATAATGAAAGGTTAGAATACTTAGGAGATGCAGTTCTTAATTTAATTGTTGGTGAATTTTTATATAAAAAGTTTCCGCAATCAAATGAAGGTGATTTATCAAAAATAAGAGCATCTCTAGTAAATGAAACAGGTTTTACAAGATTAGCTAATGAGATTAAATTAGGTGATTATATATATTTATCAATAGCAGAAGAGCGAAACAAAGGTAGAAGTAAAGCTTCTATTCTTTCAGATGCATTTGAAGCTATTATGGGTGCTATTTATTTAGAATCTGGACTTGAAATCTTAAAAGTAATTATTTTAGATTTATTAAATAGATCATATACTGAAATAAACTTATCTGTATTATTCTCAGATTATAAAACTGCTTTACAAGAAATAACACAAGCAGAATTTGCTTCAATTCCTGAATATAGAATAGAAGCTTCTTATGGACCTGATCATAAAAAAGAGTTTGAAGTATCAATTTGGATTGATAATAAACATTATGGTCAAGCTATTGGAAAAAGTAAAAAACTAGCACAGCAAGCTGTTGCAAAAATTGCATTAGATATTTTAACAAAAGATAAGTAATGAATACTTTTGGGGCTAAATTTAGATTTACAACATATGGGGAAAGCCATGGAACTGCACTTGGATGTGTAGTTGATGGAGTTCCTGCTGGAATTAAAATTGATGAAGACTTTATTCAAGAAGAAATGGATAGAAGAAAACCTGGAAAAAACAAATATGCATCAAAAAGAAAAGAGAGTGATACAATTCAAATTCTTTCTGGTGTATTTGAAGGTTTAAGTACAGGAACTCCTATTTCTATGATTATATATAATGAAAATCAAAAATCTAGAGATTATGACAATATAAAAGATTTATTTAGACCAGGTCATGCTGACTTTACTTATTTTTCAAAATATGGAATAAGAGATTATAGAGGTGGTGGACGAAGTTCAGCAAGAGAAACAGCCGCACGTGTAGCAGCTGGAGCAATTGCTAAACTAATGTTAAAAGAATTAGGTATAGAAATATCTTCTGGTATATCATCTATTCACGGTATAGAAGCAAAAGAATATGATTTTGACTTTGCTAAAAGTTCTGAAATATTTGCTTTAGATAAAAATATTGAAGAAGAACAAAAACAAGCAATTATAGATGCTAAAAAATCACATAATAGCGTCGGTGGTGTAGCAATAGTAAATGTTAAAAACTGTCCTATTGGTTTAGGTGAACCTATTTATTTTAAACTTGATGCACAAATTGCTTCTGCTATGATGAGTATTAATGCTGTTAAAGCTGTTGAAATTGGTGATGGGTTAGAGTCTGCCAAAGTTTTAGCTTCCCAAAACAATGATCAAATTAGAAATCATGGTTTTAAAACTAATCATTCTGGTGGTATACTAGGTGGAATTTCAAATGGTGATGATATAAATGTAAAAGTTTATTTTAAAGCTACACCTTCTATATTCATAGAACAAGAAACAATAAATACTAAAGATGAAGAAGTTGATTGTAAACTAAAAGGAAGACATGATCCTTGTGTTGCAGTTAGAGGATCAGTTGTTGCAGAATCAATGATGGCTTTAGTTATTGCAGACATGGCTATATTAAATATGTCATCTAAAATAGATAATCTTAAAAAAGTATATAATAAAATTTAATTGAAAATTAATTTGTTAGTATAATTTTGTAAAAACCCAATAATAAATAAAAAATATAAAAGTTGGTTTCTACAAAATTGGAATGAACATTATTAATTGGACAATTAAAGGAATGACTATTATGTTTAATATATAAATTGGCTAGACTATTAAACATAAAATCCAATTAAATAATGATATATATCATAAAAATTAATTTTATTTACTGGAAGAGTATATATGAATATAATACTTATAAGAGTGGCTAAAATCTTACATGCATTTAATAAT
>JABSON010000322.1 GCA_013215915.1 Campylobacteraceae bacterium
AAATCTTTATTTTCTTTTTCTAAAAACTTATCTAAATAAATTTTTACTTTATGAATTGAATTATCTTCATTTTTAATAAAGTTATCAAACGCTAAATTTGAATCTTCATTAAGTCTTTTAAAGTCTAAAATCTTATTTGAATAATGAACTACAATATATTCAATAAATTGTAAAATTTGAGATCTAATAGTCATATCACTTTCTTTTACAATTTTCACCCTATTTAAAGCAATTATAATTTCAAGTATTTTAAATTCATGTAATAGAGAATAAAAAATTACCATTACATCTTTAAATGTATGAGAAGAGTTTTCTTTAATATTAATAGCTGCAACTGAGAATCTTAAGTAATTAATAACCGCATAGAATAAATTAAACTCATCTTCGCCTTTGATTATTTCTTTAATTGGACCTTTATGTACTTCTTTTAATAAAACAAATAATTCTTCTTGATAATCTAAAATATGATTAGCATCAAGTTGATTAGATTTTAAATATTTAACCATCCATCTAGTACTTGCATATAAAGTATATTCTAGTTTATTTATTAATTTATACTGCTCTTCAGCGGGCATTTTATTGTCATTTTCAAATATTATTTCTCTTATTTTTTTAGCATCAAATAAATCGCTCACAATAATATATGCTTTTATTTTCATTAAAAACTTATCTTTTCCTAGTCTTTGGAAATCACTAACAAATGTAGAACCTTGTGAGTTAATTAAAAAATCAGCTAGTTTTGTGGCAATAATTTCTCTTTTTAAAGCATGAGTATTAATCTCTTTCTCATAAGCCCCTAAAAATGATGTTGGGAAATAATTATGTAAGAATTTAATGAAATATGATTCATCTATTAAACTTGAATCCATTAGTATTTTTTTAATAAATATTTTTGAATATGATAAAAGTGTCCCTAAAACAGGACGAACAATTGAAGAATTTTTATCTATAATTTCATTTATATTTTCATTTTTGGGAATATAAAATGATTTTCTATTAAAAGATTCAATATTATCTTCAATAACTTCTATTGTTCTTAAAAAATCACTTAAATATCTTCTTGAAAACCTTTCATCAATAGAGATAGATAATGCTTGATTATAAGTACTTTGTAATACTTCACTAACAATTACATCAGTTAAAGAATGTAAGGCACTAATAGCTTCATTTTCATCTAATAATTTTTCATTTTTAATTTCATTTAATAGAATTTTTAAGTTTACTTCTCTATCTGAAGTATCAACTCCACCTGCATTATCAATTGCATCAAGATTTATTTTACCACCATTTAAAGAATATTCAATTCTTGCTTTTTGAGTAAAACCTAAATTCCCACCCTCACATACAATTCTTGCTTTTATTTGATTAGCTTCAACTCTAACTGCTTCATTTTGTTTATCACCTATATCTAAAGAGTTTTCTTCACTAGCTTTAACATAAGTTCCAACTCCTCCATTAAATAATAAATCAACTTTTAAACATAAAACTGCTTTTGCTAATTCTTCACCTGAAAGAGTTTTTCTAGATGTTTTAATTAGTTTTTTCACCTCATCACTTAAAACAATTTCTTTATCAGCTCTTAAGAATACGCCCCCACCTTCTGAAATTAGATCTTTTTTATAATCCAACCAAGAAGCTTTTGATGATACAAAAAGTCTTTTTCTTTCATTAAATGCTACTTTTGTATTTGGATTTGGATCTATAAATATCTCTCTTTGAGAAATTGCAGCATATAGTTTAAAAGAAGATGATTCAATCATTCCATTACCAAATACATCACCCTTCATAGAACCTATTCCTACAATTGATATCTCATCTTTATAAATATCAATTCCTTCTTCTATAAAAAATCTTTTTGTTGACATAATAGATCCACGTGCTGTAATACCTAAGTCTTTATGTCCATAACCATTAGTTCCACCACTAGCAAAAGCATCTCCTAACCAATAATTTCTAGAAATAGATATATCATTAGCAATATCACTCATAGCAGCAGTTCCTTTATCAGCTGCCACCACAAAATAAGCATCATCTTCATCATAAGCTACAATTCTTTTATCTCTTATAATTTCATTATTAAATCTATTATCTACTAAATCTAAATTTGCATTTATATATAAAGAATAAATTTCTGTAAAATATTCTTTTGTGATTTCTTTTTTAGAGTTTATTACAAAACCACCTTTTGAACCATCAGGAATAATAATAGAGTTTTTACTCTCTTGAGTAATCATTAAAGATTTAATTTCTTGTCTATAATCTTCTAACCTATCTGACCATCTTAATCCACCTCTTGAAACTTTTGTCATTCTTAAGTGAATTCCATAAAAATCATTATGATAAATAAAGTTTTCAATATTAGGTTGAAGTCCTTTAAGATTTAAAGAAAATTCTTTTGTATTTATTTTAAATGCTATTGTACTTTCATTAAAGAAATAATTTGTTCTTAATAAACATTGTAAAAGAGATAAAGTTAAATTAAGAATTTTATCATCAATAATTTGAGGAATAAGTTTTATCTCTTCTTTTATTTCAAGTAAGATATTTTCCATTTGTTTTTTAGCATTTTTATTATCTGGATCAAATTTTGCGATGAAATAATCTATAAATAATTTTGTAATATGAGAATGAGAGGTAAAAGTATTTAATATTGCACTT
>JABSON010000323.1 GCA_013215915.1 Campylobacteraceae bacterium
ATTTTTAATTCTGTAAATAAAAAGCAAATATTTTATAAATTTTTTGCTTTATTTACTATATATGAGGTATATTAATGCTGAATTAGGATTTCTATTTCTTATTGCCATCTTTAAAGAACCTATTATAAGGCTTGTTTTCATATTCTCATCAATTTACCCACCAACTACTTTTCGTGAGTATAAATCAATTACAGTAGTTAAATAAAGCCATTCTTGTGTTCTTTGTATATAAGTTATATCACCTACATATTTCTCATCTGGATTTAATGCATAAAATTTCTATCTAATATATTTGGTGCTATTTCGTTCTTATGATTTGAATCACTTGTATTCACAAATCTTCTTTTTATTTTTGCTTTTAGATTATAATATTTCATAATCTTTGTAATTCTTTTTCTTGAAACCATTACACCATAGTCATCTTCTAGCTCTTCTTTAATTCTTATCGTTCCATATGTTCGTTTAGATTTTTTAAATATTTCTTTTACTGACTTATACAATTTAACATCAATTCTATATACATTTGAGCCATTAAAAAGCTAAGAATAACAACAACTTTTACTGACATTTAATACTCTACACATCAAGTATATAGGGAGGTTTTTACAATTCTTATTTATCCATGCATATTTTATAGAACTTCTTTTGCAAAGTATTCTGTTGCTTTTTTGCGCGAAGCCTGCCCTTGGGGTATAATATATCACGCTCTTGTTTTGCAATAACAAGCTCTCGTTTTACTCTTTTAAGTTCATCCTCTAAACTCTCTTTTCTAGTTGGTTCTTGAAAAGATTTTCTAGTTTTTATTGGAATATTATTTACTTTCTTATAAGTGTTTATCCATAGGTACAGTGTTTTTAAATTCAGGTCTAAATCTTTTGCAATAGTTGAAGTTTTTTCTTCACTGTTTAATACTAATTGAACAGTAGAATCTTTAAATTCTTGTGTATACTTTTTATTTGCCATCTTAATCCCTTTTTAGGTTTTTATTTTAACATAGACTAATAAATTTTATGTAGCAGTATCAAATGGTTATTTCTCAGTCCATGCCTATTGTAAAAAAGGAAGAGCAATTGAAAGTAGCTTAACTGATAAAGGTTTATTGTAACATGAAGACATAGAACTATTTCAATTGTAAAGATATAAGATCCTAAAATATTAATAAAATATATAAGCAGTATATTTTTATTTATAATAATTAACTGATTTTTTGTACAAAATTATATAGAGAGATGCTCACGATTGAAGTAATGATAGTAATTAGAATAAATAATACAAAACATAATTTAAAATATAAAAACTTGTGGATATAATTAGAGAGTAATTTTACTCACTAATTAATAAAGGTGTATTTTTTAAAAACACTAATTGGTAATTTAAATTTATTCTAATGTTGTGACAGACATAATTATTATATATCAGAAGGCTTCCAAATTTCCCAATTTTTTCTTTTTTTAATTAAAATAATTAGAAAAGGCAACAACAATAATGGCTCCAAGCTATATTGTGTAACACCACTTACAATATTTAAATAAATTGAGCTAAAAGACATAATTAAAGCAATTAAAGAATAAATAATACCTACTTTTATTGCCCAGCTTCTCCCCCATAAAATACCATAAGAAACAATTACAGCTAAAGTTAGTACTGATAAAATTAACAATACTGTCAAATTAAATTCACTACCATTAGAGACTAAACCAAAAGCTCTATATCCATAATCATTTTCAATTATTAAATCAGATAATAATAAAATAGGAACATAAATTAGGTAAAACCATGAAAAAAGCCTAATCCATTTTGGTAATATTTCTTTTCTCATTTTTCTTCCTTTTTTCTTTTTTTATTTTCAATTTTGCATTTCATTAAGTTCTGTCCACATTTTTTACAATTTTTTGAAACAATAAATGATACCAATCCATTCTTTTCAGCACCAACATGTAATTTACATCTTGGGCATTTAGGCTTAAGAACAATTGTAAAGAATATTACAATTATAGCAACTTCAAATATTGATATGTCAATAATTGAAGATAATTGTAAAATACCTACAATTATAAAGATAAGTATATTAAGAATATATCTTATGTAAGGTGGTATACACATTATAATTCCTTAAGGAGAAAGAGTTAATTCAGACGACTGATTATTATCTCTTTCTCCAAATGTTACGCTGTATCCATGTGTTACATGTCCATAAGTCCCTGGTGATGAGAGACTTGCACCTGCTTTGTAATTGCAGCTAAAGGAGCCAATGTTGTATCAGTTGTAAATTCAAACTGCATGTTATTAATACAAAATCCTATAAATGTGATTCCATATGCTTCTACTACTTGAATAGGTACTGTCCAATTAATTAGTGTACCTATTCGCTTCTTAATATTCCTTTTGTTACAGTCAAAGTATCTTGAATAAAAGTATTTATATATTCTATGTACTAATATCAAAAATTAAATCAAAGAACAATAAATCTTTTGGAACATCTTTTATATTTGTATCAATTAATTCTACACTTATTGTGTAAGTATCAGAATAATCTATGATAAAATTATGTAATTCGTAACTTCTATTATAAGATAGACTTCCAAAAGTACCTTTTTTATCACCTGTTTTAGAATAGATAA
>JABSON010000324.1 GCA_013215915.1 Campylobacteraceae bacterium
GAAGAAATCTATACCAACCGAAACTTTATGCGAAATATATAAATAAATTATTAATTAAATATCATTGATAACTAAAAATAATGTAAATAATCTATGAAGGAATTATAAATTGTAATATTTTTTTGATGTTTATTTCTTTCATTTTAAATAACCTTGATAATTTTAAAATATCGTTATTTTCTCTTAAATGTTTTGTACTTAAATTTTTACTATAATTTATAAAGTATTTAAATTTTAATTATATTAAAAATTTAATTTTTATTGATATGTAGTTATTGAGAGAAAAAGCAGATGTTTATTATAAAAGCCCATTTGGACTTTTATAAGTTTTTAGTCTTCTTTAGAAGCTAATATTTCGATAGTTTCAATAATGTCTTCTTGTTCAATTGAATCAAGAACTTCAAATGATGAATCATCATTAGCTTCGATTTCTCCAAATACAGTATGACCACCATCTAAATGAGGACATGGTACAAAACAAATAAAGAATTGTGAACCACCAGTATTTTTACCAGCATGTGCCATTGATAAAGAACCTTTTTTATGTTCTTGTTTAGCAGCAGAAGTTTCACATTCAATTGCCCACTCAGGACCTCCTGTACCAGTTCCTAATGGACATCCAGCTTGTGCCATAAATCCATCAAGTACTCGGTGAAAGATTAATCCATCATAAAATGTATCATTTGCTAAAGAAGCAAAATTAGAAACAGTATTAGCTACTTCATCTACAAATAATTTAACCCAAATTACACCTTTTACAGTTGTAATTTTTGCATATTGAAATTTTGCTAATTCTTCTTGTGAATATGAATATTCTTTTAATTCTTTTGAGTAACCAAACATTTAAGTCCTTGTAATATTTTTTAGAATTATATCACTTTTCATCTAATCTAAGGTAAAATTTACAAAGTAATGAAGAATTTAAAAAAATATCTTT
Source organism: Campylobacteraceae bacterium (assembly GCA_013215915.1). Taxonomy (GTDB): domain Bacteria; phylum Campylobacterota; class Campylobacteria; order Campylobacterales; family Arcobacteraceae; genus NORP36. The sequence goes on from JABSON010000324.1 coordinate 938, forward strand.
ATTTCTCATCTATTTCTAAATAATTTAATTTAACTAAAGTATTTATTACTTCTTTAAATAATGGGACTGCCGATTGTGAAGCATAATAATAATACCAATGTTTTCCAGTTGAATTTGGTTCAACCGCAGTTACTCCAATAGTATATTTAGATTTTTTATCATTTGCAAAACCAAAAAATGATGAAATATATCTTTTCTGATATTTTCCACCTCTAGCTAATTGAGCTGTTCCTGTTTTACCACCAATTTCAAGACCTTCTATCTTAGTACCTCTACCAGTACCTTTTTGAACAGTATTTATAAGCATTTTTTTCATTTTATTTGCGGTTTTCTTTGAAATTACTTTTTCTTTTTTACTTTTAACTGTATGGATTGTTTTTCTATTTATTGTATATCTTGAAACTATTTTGGGACTTACAATATAACCATCATTATTAAATACGGTATATGCTTTTAAAACTTGCATAAAAGTAGATGTCATTCCCTGTCCATATGCAATAGTAGCTTTAAATACATTATCTCTACCTCTTGATTCTCCAGATCTTAGTTTTTTTCTTGATGGTAAATAACCTTTTTTTTCATAAGGAAGATCTATTCCTGTTTTTTTTGTAAAACCAAATCTTAATAATCCATCATAAAAATCATCTGCTTTTAATCTTTGAGCTACTTGAAGTGTACCTATATTACTTGAAAAAATAATTGTATCATTTAAAGTAATATAATTTTTCTTGAATCTATGATCATCTTTTATTACGTAACGACCTAAGGGATATCTTCCTTTTGGGAAAAAGCCCTTTTTGTCTTTTTTCCCCTTGTTATATGCATAAAATAATTCATTATGTTTAATTAAATTTTTGTCCATGGCTAAAGATAGAGAAATTGGTTTTAAAATAGAACCAGGTTCATACTGTGTTTCAATAGCAAATACATTTAATGAACTCATATCTTTTTGTAATATTTTACTTGGATTAAACCTATTAGAAGATGCTAAAGTAATTACTTTACCTGTATTACTTTCAATAATAGAAACAATAATTTCTTTAGCACCATATTTAGCTTTACTTTTATCAATTAAAAGTTCAATGTTTTTTTGTAGTCTAAGAGGAATATTAAGATGAATATTAGCTCCATCAATTCTATTTTTAATTGATGAATTTTTATTAAAACTAATATATGATAAAACATCTTTTTTCCCAGAAATTATTCCATCTTTACTATTATTTAGTAAATTATCAAAACTTTTTTCAATACCTTTAATACCTTTTACTTTTGTTTTTCCTTTGTCTGATTCATATTTTCTAATATATCCAACAACGGGGGTTAAGGTATCTTTATATGAATATAGTCTTTTTTCACCACTTTCAATTACTTCTAAACCAACTAAATATCTATTTCCATTCCTATATAAAGATTTAAACACTTTTAATCTTCTTAGTTTAAATGCTAACTCTTTTAAATTCTTTGCAGTTCTTGCATTTATATTATAAGATAAAACTAAATATCCAGGACGTTTTGCTAAAGATTTATAAATTTTTTTATATAATTTATTTTTTGAAATATCTGAATAAACAGATAATAATTTAACAAATAAATCAATTTTATTTTCATCTAAATATCTTGTATCAATAGCAATCTTAAATATTTTTTTAGAAGAAGCAATTTTAAAATTATCAGAAGATAA
>JABSON010000325.1 GCA_013215915.1 Campylobacteraceae bacterium
AAATATCAGATCATAATTTAGAAAATATTAAAAAAGAGTTATTAGAGGAAATATCTCATATTAAATATTCAAAAGACGGATATTATTGGATAAATAATACTGATGGAATTATGTTAATGCATCCATATAAAACTAATTTAATAGGTAAAAGTTTACTTAATAAAACTGATGCAAAAGGAAAATATTATTTTAAAGAAATGATTAAAAAGAGTTTAGATAATGATAATGGTGGTTTAGTTAAATATTCTTGGCAAAACTCTAATGAAAGTATTAATAGAGAAAAATTTTCTTATGTCAAAAGATTTAAAGAATGGAACTGGATAATTGGAACGGGAGCATATGTTGATAATATTGAAAAAAGAGTTAATATTATGAAAGAACATGCGCAAGAAGAAATTGAAGATATTATTTGGCAAATTATTCTAATTTCATTGATTGCAGGAGTTTTAATTTCACTTTTAATTATATATATTTCTAAAAAAACAATTATTCAACCTATTGAAGAGTTTCAGAAAGGTTTACTTGGATTTTTTGCTTATTTAAATAAAGAAAAAAATGATGTAGAAGAAATTAATATACATACGAAAGATGAAATTGGTATGATGTCTATTAATGTGAATAAAAATATTCAAAAAACAAAAATGTTATTAGAAGATGAAAAAGTTTTAATTTCTAAAACTTTAGTTTTATTAAAAGAATTAGAACTTGGTAATTTATCTGAACGAATAGAAGTAAAAACATCAAATTCTTCATTAAACGAATTAACTAATCTATTAAATAAAATGGCTGATAATTTTGAATTTAATATTGATTCAGTATTAAAAGTTTTAGATGAATATACGAATTATAATTATCTTAATAAAATTGATACAAAAAACACTAAAGCTCATTTAAAACAACTAGGGTCTGGTCTTAATTCTTTAGGTGATTCAATTACTGAAATGTTAAAACACAATAAAAGAATTGGATTAACATTAAATTCATCATCTGATACCTTACTTAGTAATGTTGAAATTTTAAATATAAGTTCAAATTCAGCAGCAACATCTTTAGAAGAAACAGCTGCTGCTTTAGAAGAAATAACAAGTACAATAACGAATAATAATCTTTCTATTACACAAATGTCTACTTATGCGAGTTCATTAACACAATCAACTAAAAATGGTCAAGATTTAGCTAATAAAACAATGAAATCTATGGATGAAATAAATGAACAAGTAGTTTCAATTAATACAGCAATTACAGTAATTGATCAAATTGCATTCCAAACAAATATTTTATCACTAAATGCAGCAGTAGAAGCAGCAACAGCAGGTGAATCGGGTAAAGGATTCGCAGTAGTTGCACAAGAAGTGCGAAATTTAGCAAATAGATCTGCTGAAGCTGCAAAAGAGATAAAAGAATTGGTAAATAGTGCAAATATTAAAGCAGCAGAAGGTAAAACAATATCACAAAGTATGATTAATGGGTTTTCAGAACTTAATGAAAACATTAGTAAAACATTGGATTTAATGGATAATATTTCAAACTCTTCAAAAGAACAACAATCTGGCATTGAACAAATAAATATAGCAGTATCAGAACAAGATCAACAAACACAAAAGATTGCACAAGCTGCAAGTGAAACATATAATATTGCAGTTAATACTTCTGGTATTTCTAAAAAAATTGTTGATAGTGTTAATGAAAAACAATTTAGGGGGAAAGATGATATTCAAGATAGAAGAAAAAGAAATTTAAGTTTAAATTACGAAGGTAGCGAAAGAAGGTCAGCAGAAGCATCAATTAGAAATAAATCTAGTTCTAGCGTTGAAAGAAAAAATGATATTAATTTAGATTACAAAAAAACGGAAAGAAGAACAATAGAAAAAGCAATGAAAACATCAATTACAATTCTTCCTGTAGTTAAGAATGAAGAAAAATGGGAAAGTTTTTAAGATCATCAAATGAGTAATTGAAGTAGATTTAAAAATCTACTTCATAATTATAAATACTTTTTTAATGTAGATATAAAGACTTCATATTTTAAAAAAGTAAAATCTTTATTATTTGATAAAATTAATAATTCAAGTTTTTGTTCATCTTTACGAAAGGGAATTTGAAAATGATTATATTCATATTTATAAAAAGCAAGTTTTTTATAAAATTCATATCTTCTTAAAGTTATATCATCACAAATTAAATCAATTTCTAAAGGTGGAAAATTACCTCCTATCTCTATACTTGGGTTTAATTTAAAATGCATAAAGGCTCAAAATATCGAAAAAAAAAACATAACCTCAGAACAAATAAAAAGAACCATTCCTCTTAAAAAAACTAATTGGACTATTTTAGTATGAAAAACATTTATAGCTTCTTTATTGATTATAAAAAACCAATCAAAAATTAAACAAATAAATAAAAAAAATAATCCAATAATTACATGAAAACCATGAAATCCCGTTAACAAAAAAAAAACTGAACAATAAAAAGAAACATTAAATGAAAATAAAGATTCACTATATTCATAAAACTGAACTGCTACAAAAAAAGAACCTAAAATAAGCGTTATAACTAAATTAATTGTAGAACGACCATAACTAGAAAAAACAGGACAACGAG
>JABSON010000326.1 GCA_013215915.1 Campylobacteraceae bacterium
AAATAATTTCACCATCAGCATTTAATATAATATTTGTAGCAAGAAGATTATTTGATTCAATAGAAGAAGATTTTGAATGTATAGATAAGTTTTTTGATTTACTTTTATTTAAAATAATTTTACCATCAGCATTTAAAGTTAAAGACTCTTGAGCTTGTATTTCTATGGGTAAATTTATACCTACTCCATCTTGAGTACCTATTAATAAAATTTTATTAGCATAAATTCCACCTAGAAGGGTAGCATCAATCGAGAATGTTTTTGATGATTTAGCAACTTTTTTATTTACTGTTCCATCTGTCTTAATATCATTTTTACCTGTTATGATAGATAAATCTTTTGCATATATTTTTGAATTAATTTTTACAATATCAGAATACAGTTCTGCTTTATTTACATTGTTTAAATTTAAGATTTCACCTTCTATCTCTATAGTACCTTTATTTACATCATAAGAATTTAATTTATTACTTAAAAAATTTGGTGTTCCCGTTGTTATTGTTACTTTAGGAGTATTTATAAAACCAGCTCCATTCATATAAATACCATTAGGGTTTGCAATAATTACATGAGCTTTTGAACCTGCAACTTCTGTATATCCTCTAAGTTCAGTTTTATTTTTACTTGTTACTTCATTTAAAATTGTTCTTGCAGTATTAGAATTTCTAAGATTTTTATTTCCATAAATATATCCAGCTAATTGTGTTTTTACATTTGCTTTATTTGAGTTATTTAAAATTATTCCATTTTTATTTACATTATAATTAGTAAATTTATTGTGAGATAAACCATTTGCATTTGGTTTTACAATATTTACTACTGTTATTTTTTTATTAGGAGCTAATTCAATAATTGCTTGATATTTTTTTTTAGCATTTATATCAGAAACAATTTCTCCAGCGTACAAACCTTGATGAAAAACTAATGAAAAAGAAAGAGTAATACTTATTGTTTGTTTTAATGTTTGTTTTAATGAAATATTCTTAAATGTCATATGAATTGCCTTTGTAAATAGTTCTATTTATTTTTATATTTTTATAAGTTAAATGATAATTTTAGACCAAAAAAATTTTTATTTCTGTCTTTTGTAACTTTTGCATCTTTTAATGCTTTCGTATAAAAAGTTTCAAATGAAAAAGAAGAAGAATTAAACCTTAGTCCAATTGCAGAACCTATTATATTTCCGTAAATATTATTGGACTTTTTTCTTATATACCCAAAATCAACAGCTACATAAGGAGAAATAATAGTCGAAGATAGTGATTTAGAGAAACTTAGTTCATTTCTTATGTAAAAACCTGTATTTCCACTTAATCCAGTTTTTTTAAAACCTCTTACACTATAAGGTCCCCCTATAGATATTTCTTCACTTCCATATAAAATATTTTTTGAATACTGAGCTCTTAAAGAAAAATCATATTTAAAATCATTTTTATCCTTAAAATATTTTGTCACGCCTAAATCCATAGTATATTTTTTAAACTTACTTTCTTGATGTAAGGTAATACCTTTTGCTGCTCCAAAAGCAGCAATTCCAGAGTAAGCATTGTATAAACTATAATAGTTATAATCATTAGTTTTATAGCTATGTTTTAAACCAATATTTATTATTGATAATTTATAGCTTTGGATATCCAGTTTAATTTCATTAAAAAAATTTTCGTTTTTTTTGTACTCAAAAGAATTTAATAACTCAAAACTTTCGTTCTTAGAATGAAATATTTTATAAGCTGTAGATAAATTATATGATTTTGTTTTACCATCAGATTTATAATACGTATTAAATTCATCTTTATTAATTTGTTTATATTTTGAATAAGAATATGAAAAATTGACCAATAGTCTTTTATATGGAATAGAGTAAGAAATAGAAGAACCTAAATTTTTATTTGTATTTTTATTTATATGATTAGTTCCATTTGCTCGTAGAGTTAAAATATCACTCAATTCAAATAAATTTTCATAAGTAAAACTTGTATTTACTTGGTATATCCCTGTATTTTTACTTCCAAAATTATTAAGAGAAAAATCACCATAATAAGGCTTTGATTTTTTTTCTCCTTCTATTTCTACTTTTGTATAACCTACTTTAGATCCAGGAAAAAGTTTGAAGTTTATAGTTTGAGAACGTAATCGTTCAGCTTGTTGAATAGCTATTTCTAAGTCTCTTATATTTAAGATTGTATTTTTGAAAGTACTATAAAGATTTGGAATATATATATTTTTACCACTCACATCTTCAATTTTGCCCTCTAACACATTTATATCGATAATGCCATCTGTTAAATCTTGTACTTTTAAATAAGCCCTACTTGTAACATAGCCTTTTTCTATATACATATTAGATATTTTGTTTACTAAATTAGTTAAGTTTTTTATTCCATTACAGTTATTTAAATATGATTGAATTATTCCTTCAAAACTAGAATTAGAAAATATACTTGAGCCTTTAACATTTATCTTCTCTATTTTAATACATGAATCTTCTTCTTCATCTTTTTTAACATTAATTATTTGCATCTCATAAGTTTTATTTTCTTTAACATTTTGTAAATTCTTTTTTTGCTGATTGAAAATATCTTTTTGC
>JABSON010000327.1 GCA_013215915.1 Campylobacteraceae bacterium
GAATATAAATATTTATTATGTAAATTACGACAACCCAAAATGAATCAGAAATAAATTTAAATGGAAGAAGTTTAAGAAATTTTAGCATTTTTCCGGAAGTATTTATAAGAGAATTTTTCGAATTTTTCACAAAAAAATCAGAAACGAAGAATCCCAACATTTTATTTACTATCCGAGCAAATCAAAATTCAGTTCAGTTAAATTTCTATTCAAATTCTATAGGATGTAAAAAATTTATTATTATTTTTAAATTCAAAAAAGAATCTAAAAAGGAACTGTAGGGATTCTAATGAACATCCATAACAAATCAAAGTACAACATAAAATTAGTATATATTCTTTGAAGACACATAAGTGCAGTTAATTAATTTAATCAATTAAACTCGCAGATTTCAGAAAAAACCATTTGGTCTTAATTTTATCAAAATATAAGAAAAAAAATGTAAACGGTCGATCGAAAAAATAAAAAACAAAGGCACATATAATTTTACGAAATATACAAAAATTTAAAACGATGTCGCAAAATAACAATGTTCTATGTTGTACGGTAATTGCTACCTTTAATTACTAGTACCCTTCAGACAACGTATATTGAATTTTAAGAGGTAGTTGTGTAAGTGATTTAAGAATCAATGAATAATGTAAATTTTTCAATTATGTGTTTACAATGTATTATAACTTGACAAAAAAAGATTTATTAAAATGATGAGGGAATACCGCAGCGTGGTAGCTGACGGGCGGCCATCTTGGAAAGGTTACACCCTTTTTATGGTAGTAACCAATGAGAGCACAGGAACCTGCCAACCTAAATCCTAAACGAAGTTCAAACGTTGAAAGTACGGTTATTATATTAATCAAACCAAATATTTCTTTGACCAAAACACAACCATTACTGAGAAAAATAAGCCAGGAAGAAAAATTGACTAAGCTATACACTTTTATATATGTTTGTATCAACACGGACATTAACTTTTTAAATATGGAAACAATGTGATATATTTTTAAGAACTAAAATGTCAAGTAAACCATTAAACAAAAACATGATCATCTGTCTGATTCAAATTACAACGTCTGGACCAAGGTAGTAAACCGTATTGCTGTATTCTAAGTAATAATTGAGAGAAAAAAGTCAAGGTAGGACATCTTAATGATAATAAATATTGACAAGTACCATTAGTTTACAATTTTTTTAACAAAAAGTACCAAAATTTTAGTCATATACAGTGAATAAATAATACATAATAAAAATAGGTAAGTTCCATGGAAGAAAACGTAATTGCTCAATCAGAAGATAACTGTCCTAGATGTTGTACTGGCGTCATATGGTGGATGAATGTTTAATTCCAACATATGGACAAGTACAAAATTTACGATGGATGATGTCAAGATACGGAATTACGTGATCATAGATGGATATAAAAACTACTTCCGTAAACCTCAATATCCACCCCTGATGATAGTTGATTATAACACTAACATAAGGAAGGATATAGAGTTTACAAAAGTTGGATCACACTGATACAAAACAAATACACATAGAAGCAGTTTAAAGAATAAAACTAACAAAATAGGAGCTGTAATATACGGGAGAAATCAAATGTTGGTAGACATGAAGACAGGATATGTGCACAGATGGGTTAAAACAATCTGAACACATGGTTGTCCTTCGAGCCTATGAACATAACTATATAAATTTCCGGAAAGGCACCTATTACACCATAAATTTTTTTTCACCTTCAATTGATTAAGTACTTTCCAGGAGCCGGATAAATGGATACTCCGACACAGGAACAGTACGAAACCAAAGAAAGTGAAGCAGTATATATAAAAACAGGAAACAATACTAGAAGCAGTCACAGGAAATAACAATGGTTCAATATTACACTAAACCAAAAAATACGAGACATCCACAAATTTTTATCAAAGGAAGAGTAAAGGAATTTCGAACAAATCTCAGGTACACACCTTGCATCGGATACATAATAACTCTGAGGTAGGTGTTGTCCCGAAATTTGAGAAATTAATGTCTAATAATTCATAGGAATGAATGGATTAAAATGAGAAAGTGTGAATAAAAGAATGAAGTCAGCATATATATTAAAATAATAATAGTCATCTGGCATAGGCAAATACCAAAGTGAGTAATGTCAAAAGTCGTCACAAATTTTTTTTGGGGGGACCTAAAAGAGAAAAACGTCATAAAAATAATTTTCATTTTTTTTATATATTTATTCAAATGTGAGGTAATTAATAAAACATAAATAATAACATACATGAGTCTGAAGTGACAATCGGAAGCTAAAAGATATCAATTCAATGCATAGATTAGACGTAATGAAAACTACATAACAAGTAAGATAGATGTATAGACAGCGGCCATTCTTAATTCTCACTCTTAATGCCTCAAGCAATGATGAACCAAAACAAACCTCACACACATTACATAGAACACTCAGACAGAACATCGTAAAACATTCCTACAAACCAGAAATCAGGCTGATTATATATAAAAACATTAAACAATCTCACAAGAGAAATTTGACAATTTTATATCATTCATTAAAAGTATAAAACACAAA
>JABSON010000328.1 GCA_013215915.1 Campylobacteraceae bacterium
TTTATAATTATACCATTGAAGATTTGTAATTAAATACCAACCTAAAAACATTATTAAAACTATATTTGTAAATATATTAAAGTATTCCATTTTGTAATCTTTTCATTATTTCATTGTTATATTTTAAGAAAAAGAAGTGATCACCATCGTAAGATGTAAATTCACTATTTTTAATTAAAGACGCTATTTTTTTACCACTTGACAAAGAAGTCGCACTATCTTTTTCACCCCAAAAAATAAAAGCTTTATTATTAAAGTTTTTAAAATCTTCACTTAAATCTTCACTTATTGCATTTTTAAATGTTTCATACATATTTTCACTCATAGTATTTACATCTTTTGATCTAAAAAGTTTTGTTATCTTTTTCAATCCAAAAATATTTAATACTTTTGAAAGTCTAATCTTAACTTTGATGCTTAGTTTTTTCTCTTCTATAATTCCTGCTGTACTTAATAATACCAAAATTGAAGGATTTAATAAAGTAGCAACTTTACCACCATAAGAATGACCCATTATTACATCTTTACTAGAATTGATATTTTTTAAAAAAGTATTAATAATATTTTTATATTTATAAACATCTAAAACATAATCATTGCTAGATTTACCAAAACCTGGTAAATCTATATAAATATGTCTATAGTCTTTTAATCCACTTCCAAAAGAATTTTTCATTAACTCTTTATTTGCACCCCAACCATGAAGTATAATTAAATCTTTTTTTGCATCTTTATTAATGATTTCATATGAAATATCAAAGTCTTCACTATTAAGAGAAATTCTTTTTAAAGCCAATTATTTACCCTTAGCACTTTGAATTTTATTTACATAATCATATGTAATATTAATTCTTTGTTTTTTAGGTAAAGAAGAAGCTAAATCTTTTATCACAGCGGAGAAATCATCAAATAAATAATTAGACATAGAACCTGGAATTGGATTTATTTCATTTAAATAAACCTCATTGTTAAGTACAAAAAAGTCACATCTAATTAAAGCACCCTCAAACTGAGTATTATAAATCTTTTTAAATGTTTCTTTTAATTTATTTTCTAATGTTGCTGGGATTTTTGCTTCTGAAACTCTAGATGTTCTTGAAAAATCTAAGTATTTTTTATCAAAATCTAAAAACTCTACTTTTTGAGGTTCTTCAATTAATGATAAAACAAATTCACCATCAATTTTACAACCAGCTAGATTATATTCTTTAATTCCAGATATAAAAGGCTCAATAATAATTGCATTATCAAATTCATATGCAACATCTAAAGCATAAGTTAATTCAGATTCATCTTTTACAATTGAAACTCCAATTGAAGATCCAAGTCTCACGGGCTTAACTATTACAGGATAAGAATCAACTCTAACAACATCACCTTTTGCATAATATTTATAATCAATTACTTTTACATCTAATGAAAGTGCATAACCTTTTGTTAAAAATTTATTAAAAGAAATAGAACAAGCTTCTCTTCGTGGAGCTATATAAGCTAAATTATAAAAATCAAATAATGAAGATAAAACTCCATCTTCACCATCAGCACCATGAGTTATATTTAAAATTACATCTGAATCAATCGTTTTTGCAGAAAACATAGTTTTTTTAACAAAACCTTCTTTACTTAAAATAACTTTATCACATTTTTTATAAGATCCACTTGCAAACACTTTTGAATTAATTGTACTTGTTGGAATATGATAAAAATCTCTATTTTCATCTAAAAATATATATGTTAATTCTTCTTTTAAAACATCTTTCATAGCAATTGCTGATACTATTGATATCTCATGCTCAAAACTAACTCCACCAAATACTATTGTTATTTTCATATGTCTAAACCTTATTTTTGTAAATTTTTAAGTGCTTCTCGCACTAATTCGCTTGTAGTAGTTGACTTACACTTAGATAAAATCTTAGATACTACATCTTTTTTAAATCCTAATGACTCTAAAGCTAAAGCAGCTTCAAATGATGCACTTGAAGAAGAATCTTCATCAGCAAAACCATCCATTATAACTCCAGATAATTCAACCAGTAATCTACTTGCACCCTTAGGTCCAATTCCTGGAACTCTTTTTAACATTGTTACATCATTGTCTGAAACTATTTTTGAAAAGGAAGAGGGAGTAAATGTAGAACAAATAGCAAGTGCTACTTTAGGACCAACTCCATTTACTTTTATTACTGTATCAAATAATGTTTTTTCGTTATTATCTATAAAACCATACATAGACTGACTATCTTCTCTTATAATCTGAGTTATATGTAGTTTAACTTCATTTTTAGTTATTTTCGAAGAACAATTAAGAGAAACAAAAACTTCATATATCAAACCAGAGGTATTAATATGTAGGACTGTAGGCTCTTTTTTTTCTATTTTTCCTTCTATTCCAATTATCATTGTATATTATATATTCCAATCATTTTAATTATATTTAATAGTCAAGAGTATATACTAATCCAACTTAAGAATAGGATAAGGTATGTTCAAATTTACAAGCAAATAAATATTAAATAAAATTATTTTTTCGTCCTTAATTATTATGAACATGAGTAGTTTATCTCTT
>JABSON010000329.1 GCA_013215915.1 Campylobacteraceae bacterium
GAATTACTTTAAATACAAACAATCAAAAATTAGATGAACTTAAAAATGTAGTAAATTCTATGTTAGATTCAGTACAAAAAAATGTAAATATTGTACAAAATGTATTAGAATCATATTCTTCATATGATTATACAAAAAATATAGATATATCAAATATTGAAGGAGAAATTAAAGAATTATCAATAGATGTAAATTCTTTAGGTATTGCTATAAGTTCAATGTTAAAAGATAATTTATTAAATGCATATAGTTTAACAGACAATTCAAAAAATCTTTCTTCTATTATGACAAATTTAAGTTCAAGTAGCAATGAACAAGCTTCTTCTTTAGAAGAAACAGCTGCTTCTATTGAAGAGTTAACATCTACTATGACAAATAATGAAAATAACATGACTGTAATGTCAAATAACTCAAAAGAATTACAAAATTCAATTATTAAAGGTAAAGAACTAGCAAATAAAACAGTTAAATCAATGGAAGAAATAAATGTTCAAACGAATTCAATTGCTGAAGCAATTACAGTAATTGACCAAATTGCTTTTCAAACAAATATTTTATCTCTTAATGCTGCAGTTGAAGCTGCTACTGCAGGAGAAGCTGGAAAAGGTTTTGCAGTTGTTGCACAAGAAGTAAGAAACTTAGCATCAAGATCAGCAGAAGCAGCAAAAGAAATTAAAGATATAGTAATTGAAGCTTCTATTAAAACAACTGAAGGAAAAGATATTGCAAATAATATGATTAATGATTATGAAAATTTAAATAATAATATACATACTAATGCAGATATGATTGAAGATGTTTTAAATAACTTTAAAGAACAAGTAAGAGGAATTGAGCAAATAAATAATGCAGTTTCATCATTAGATATTATGACTCAAGAAAATGCATCTATTGCAAATAATGCAAATGATATTTCAATCTTAACAGATACAATTGCAAGTAAAATTGTGGAAGATACAAATAAAAATGACTTTATTGGAAAAAATACATTTTAGAATAATTAGCATATAATTGAAAGGAGTGAAATTATGCACTCCTTTTTATACATAAAATACATAATAAATACAATATTAAGTGCTTAATAACTTTTTAAAACCCATTAAAATAGATTTAGTGCAATTAAATAATATTTATGCTAGAATCCCACCCTTCAAACATAAAAAGGGACGAAATGTTAAACAAATTTAGAAATCTAAATCTAACAATTAAAACTACAATTATTCTTGGAATAATTTTATCTTCTATATTACTAGGCTTTAATTTCTTTTCTGCTTCATACACAGAAAAAATTATAGCTCAAAAAGTTAATTCTCAAATAGAAAAAAGACTAGATGGTGTGGTGCAAATACTAAAATCATATGATTCATTATTAGAAAGAAGTGCTGACAATTTATTTAAAGAATTTAATTCACAATTTCATAATATAGAAATCAATGAAAATAAAAAAATACTTGTAAATAATGTTTCTACAACAATGTTAATTGATAATGGAGTTATTCTTAACAATAACAATAAATATGTAGAAGAATATACAGGAACAATTGGAGCAACTGCAACAATATTTGTAAAAGAAGGAAATAATTTTATAAGTATTGCTACTTCAATAAAAAGACCAAATGGAACTAGTGTTGCAGGAACTGCTTTAAATAGAAATTCTCAAGAGTATAAAGCACTTATAAATTATAAATCATACTTTGGTTCATCAGATTTATTTGGAAGTGAATATATGTCTGTTTACAAACCAATTATTTCAAATAATCAAATAATAGGTGCTTTGTATATTGGATATAATTATTCAGATAGCTATAAAGAATTACTAAATGATTTAGGATCAATAAAAGTAGGAAAAAGTGGATTTATTTATATTTTAAATACGAGACCTGATGTAAAAGGTCTAGTAATTTTACATCCTAGATTAAAAAATAAGAATATGTATGATTTTAAAGATCAAAATGGATTTTTATTTGTTCACAAAATGTTTAAGACTACTAGTGGAAATTTAACTTACTTATGGAAAGATGGAAATTTAGATATTTATCCTAAAACTGCTTTTTTTACAAATTATGAAAAAAGAAATTGGAAAATAGTTTTATCATCTTTTGATAAGGATTTTTTAGAAGAAACTAAAGAACTTTCTCAAATATTAATGCTTTTATCATTATTCTTTATCTTCTTTATTATTATATGTATATATCTAATTATTAAAAGTTTAGTAATTAAACCTTTACATAATTTACAAAATGGATTAATTGACTTTTTTGATTTTTTCCGTGAAAATTTCATTTTTTGAATACGACAAAGTAAAATTTTCTAAGTCATAAATTTTAGGAGTCTTTGATTTACTTCCGTCTCCTTTATTTTGAGTAGAAAGTTTTCTAACATTAGTAAAATTGTGATTTTAATAAGTTTATAAGGATATTTATAAAGTGAATAAAGTGTAAAGATTTATATAGAATACGTGCATTAGATTCCGATGGCAGTTTTGCCACCGATATGGGGTTAAGTTAAACTAATGCCGGGAAAAATTGA
>JABSON010000033.1 GCA_013215915.1 Campylobacteraceae bacterium
GTCGGTATACCTAGGTAAATCATACATTATGTACTAATAATTGTTGATTTCTGGCTTAATCTAACATTTTGTTAGATTAAAGATATAATTTTAATGTATTATTTTGTCAGTTGATTTTGTATATTATAAAGTAATTTCTTTAAAATTAGAAGGATATTATCTATTTATATACTTTGTACTTTAGGATGATATCCCAAGTAATTATTCGAGATATTTACTGTTCCCAAATTCTTCCCAAAAAACGTGATTTCTCATAAAATTACCGTCCCACTATCCCTGTATCATCGATATAGTAGGGCGTGTAAGTTTTGTATGCAATTATAAATTTTTAACTGTATCCAAATAACTTGCATACCAACAAATTAATCCTCTCATTCCATTTACATAAGAAGCTCTATTATAAGCCGCTTTAATTTTATTTTGTTCTTTATGTGAGAGTAGGGCTTCTATTACTTCTGCTGTATATTTATGTCCATTTTCTGAATTAGCATTTTCATATGCTATTGTTGAAAACATAGCTCTAAAACTATGAGGTACAAATTCTTCTTTTGTAAAGCCCATTCTTCTTAGTGCTGTAATTAAAGTATTATCACTCATTGGCTTATTTTTGAGTATATAACTTGGAAATACATATTTACTTTCAAAAGTATATTCTTTAATTTCATTTAGGATTTTTATTACTTGTGGCGGTAGAGGAAGAATAAATTCTATCTTTGTTTTCATTTTATGTTTTGGAATAGTCCATTCTTCTTTTTCAAAATCAATTTCAGACCATTCACAGTGTCTAATATTAAAACTTCGTACAAATACATAAGGAAGCATCTTTAAAGCCATTTTAGTACTGTAATCACCTGGGTAATCATCAATAGCTAAAAGTAATGCTTTTATATCTTTATCTCTGACGAAAGTAGGGTAGTGTTTTTTTTCTCTTTTTCCAATTACTATTTTTTGGTCAATATCAGAGATTATATTATGAGGTACATATTCTAGAGTTACTGCATACATAAATACTTTATTTAAAAGCATATAAACTCTTTTTGCAGTTTCTTGTATACCTTTTGCTTTTAAATCTTTTAATACTTCAATAATATCTAATCTTGTTATTTCATCAATAGCTTTATTTTTTAGAAAATGATAAGTATAGTTTTCTAAAGCACGACCTAATTTAATATGATAGTTTTCAGATACTTCAGATCTATAATGTTCTAACCATTCTTGAGAGATTTTAAAAAAAGTATTATCTTTTTTAATTTCTATAATTTTATTGTTAGCTTTCTTTTTTTTCTTTTCTTCTGCTGGATCAATTTCGTTTGCAATTAAAGATTTGTACTCTTCTTTTTTATCTCTTGCATTCTTTAATGAGAAAGATGGATATGTTCCTAATGATATAACTTTTTCTTTATCATTGAATCTATATTTGAATCTCCAACTCTTACCACCTTTTTTTGTGATTAATAAAAAGAGACCACCTCCATCAAAAACCTTGTAATCTTTTTCTTTGGCTTTGAGTGAATTTATTTTTGTTACAGTTAGTGGGACAATCGGCTTAGCCATAATTTCCTCCTATAATGGGGTACTTTTTTTTATACCCTTTTTTCAATTATAGAGAAAGTACCCCAAAAAGTACCCCATTAATTGAAATTAGTGCTGGATTTTAATGTATGGTAATAGACGATAAGTGGGTTAAATGCCGATAAACTCGGTCTTTGTTGGACTATATAAGATGTTGTTGGATAGTATTTTGGTGGAGATGTGGAGAATCGAACTCCAGTGTTAAAACATATCAAAATAGCGTCTACATGTTTAGTAAAAGGTTGATCAATTTCATTTTAAAAAAGCTCTACCTGCAAGGCTTTAATAAAACTAAGATTCTAAATGTCTTTTTGAAGTCAAATCAACTCCTCAAAAATAAGCTATTAGGGGTGAACTCATTTAAATCTACCTATATAGCCTCAGTAGAATGAGCCTCCTAGTCTCGACCCAATAAAGGGGAGTCTAAATTAAAACTTACGCTGCTGCGTAAGCTGGAGAATAATTTGTGTTATTTGCGTTTAAAAAAAATGAACCGTGTAACGGCATGTTCAGGCCGACATGCAACTATTCCTCTATGCTCCAATCGATGCCAAGTCATCCCCGAGTGTAGAAGTGTTGAAATCGAATTTTAACAGATTAAACTGAATTGAACTTGAATAATCTGTTAAATAAGTAAAATTTCTATAAAACTTCTAATTCGAATGGTTCTACATGTGCATTATACTGATTAAAGTTTTCTTTAAAATGTAAATAATGAGCTGTTTTATAATGTGATCTTAAAGCATCTTCATCTTTCCAAGATTGCATTACTATGAATTCAACTATATTAGTTTTTGTTTGATATACATCGTATAATAAACATCCTTCTTCTTCTTTTGAAGCTTGAATTGTTGTTTTTAATAAAGCTTTTAACTCTTCTATACAGTCTCTTTTTGCAAGATATATAATTTGTCTTGTTATTGTCATATTGTTCTCTTTTATATAATAATTAATTTTTTATATTGTATTAAATATTTACTTTAATTTAAATCAATAATTAGCTATAATATCGCATATTTTTATTGGAGATTTTACATGAGTAAAAAAGGTATATTAATCATAGGTGCTGGCGGAGTTTCTCGTGTTGCTACTGTTAAGTGTGCTATGAATATTGATACATTTGAAACAATCACTTTAGCTTCACGAACTTTGTCTAAATGCGAAGTTATTAAAGAAGAGATTTTAAGAAATCAAAAAGTAAGTATTAATACAGCTTGCGTTGATGCGGACGATGTTCCTGCTTTAGTTAAATTAATTAAAGAAGTTAAACCTAAATTAGTTTTAAATTTAGCACTTCCTTACCAAGATTTAACAATTATGGATGCTTGTACACAATGTAATGTTGATTATGTTGATACTGCTAATTATGAACACCCTGATGTTGCTAAGTTTGAATACAAAGAACAATGGGCAAAACATGAGCAATTTAAAGAAGCTAATGTTAAAGCATTATTAGGTTCAGGTTTTGATCCTGGTGTTACTGGTGTTTACTGTGCTTATGCAGCTCAGAACTTATTTGATGAAATTCATACTATTGATATTATGGATTGTAATGCTGGAGATCATGGTTATGCTTTTGCTACTAACTTTAATCCAGAAATTAATTTAAGAGAAGTTAGCTCAAAAGGTAGATATTGGGAAGAGGGTAAATGGATTGAAACTGAACCATTAGCGATCAGAATTGAACATGATTACCCAGAAATTGGTGTTAAACCATCTTATTTACTTTATCATGAAGAATTAGAATCTTTATGTAAAAACATTAAAGGTTTAAAAAGAATTAGATTCTTTATGACTTTTGGAGATTCTTATATTCAACATATGAAATGTTTAGAAAATGTTGGAATGTTAGGTATTAAAGAAGTAGAACATAAGGGGCAAAAAATTATTCCTATGGAATTTTTAGCAACTCTTCTTCCTGATCCTGCATCTTTAGGACCTCTTACTGTTGGTAAAACAAACATTGGTTGTATTATTGAAGGTCTTAAAGACGGAATCAAAAAGAAAGTTTATATTTATAATATTTGTGATCATGAAGAATGTTATAAAGAAACTGGAGGACAAGCTGTTTCATATACAACTGGAGTTCCTGCTATGATTGGTGCTAAACTGATTTATAAAGGAATTTGGGATGGAAAAGGTGTATTTAATATTGAAGAATTTGATGCAAAACCTTTTATGGATGAAATGATGGTTCAAGGTTTACCTTATACTATTTTAGATCTACCTGTAGACTAATTATTTAAAAGAGATTTTTCTCTTTTAAATAATAAAAAACTAAAAAAACTAAAAATAAATAATAAAAAATAATAATACACAAAGACTTAACATATATTTTTGTATAATAAAATAAATTATTAAAGGATTTATTATGCAAAAGTATATTTGTACTGTATGTGATTATATATATGACCCTAAAGTTGGAGATGTTGATTCAGGTATAAAGCCAGGAACTGCTTTTGAAGATATTCCTGAAGATTGGGAATGTCCTGACTGTGGTGTTAATAAAGAGGATTTTGAAATATATGAAGAATAAAGAGTTTAAAAGTTTAGAAGAATTACCAAGCCCATGTTTTGTGATGGAAGAAAAGTTACTAATAAAAAACCTTGAAATATTAAAAAGAGTTCAAGATGAATCAAATGTAAATATTTTACTTGCTTTAAAAGGATACGCACTTTGGAACTCTTTCCCTTTAGTTAAACAATATTTAAAAGGTTGCTGTGCTTCGGGATTACATGAAGCTCTATTAGCAAAAGAAGAGTTTGGAAAAGAAGTTCATACTTACTCACCTGCTTTTAAAGATGAAGAAATTGATGAAATTTTAGACCTTTCAAATCATGTTGTTTTTAACTCTTTCTCTCAATGGAATAGATACAAAAATAAAGCTGTACAAAAAACGTCATGTGGATTAAGAATAAACCCTGAATATTCAAGTGTAGAAGTTGACTTATATAATCCTTGCGCACCATTTTCACGTCTTGGAATTACAAAAGATAATTTTAAAGAAGATGAAATAGAAGGAATAGAAGGTTTACATTTTCATGCACTTTGTGAACAAAATGTGGATGTTTTAGCTGCTGTTTTAGAAAAATTCGAAAAAAACTTTTCAAAATATTTTAAAGATTTAAAATGGATTAATTTTGGAGGAGGACATCATATTACAAGAATTGATTATGATGTAGATGCTTTAATTATTTTATTAAAAGAGTTTAAAAGTAGATATCCTCATTTAGAAGTATATTTAGAACCAGGTGAAGCAATAGGTTGGCAAACTGGATATTTAATGGCAAGTGTTTTAGATATTGTTGATAATAAAATGAACATAGCTATTTTAGATACTTCAGCAGAAGCTCATATGCCAGATACTTTAGCAATGCCATATAAAGCTGATATAAGAGATTTTTCCTCTTTACTTGATTTAGAATATAAATATAGATTTGCAGGTAACACTTGTTTAGCTGGTGATATTATTGGTGATTATTCATCTTCTAAAGAGCTTAAAATAGGTGACAAAATTATACTTGAAGACATGATACACTATACTATGGTCAAAACAACTACTTTTAATGGAATTAAATTGCCATCCTTAGCTATTAAAAAAGGCGATTGTTATCATCTTGTAACAAACTATGGATATGATGAATACAAAAGAAGGTTATCGTAAATAAAGGAAGATTATGGGTCAAGATAGGAATATTATATTAAGTGAAATTGTGGATAACGAAGATTTAAATAGTGAGAATATTAAAAAAGACCCTGATTGTATTTTAAAAAAGAATAAAGATAAAAAAAGATGTAAAGCCAAAAAAGTAAAAATTTGGGTTAAAAAAGACACCTTGGAATATGAACAAGAATTAACACTTCTTCAAATTGAATTATTAAAATTACAAAACTGGGTTAAAGAAAATGGTTTAAAAGTTTTAATGATTTTTGAAGGAAGAGATGCTGCTGGTAAAGGTGGTACTATTAAAAGAATTACTGAGCATCTAAACCCAAGAGGTGCAAGAGTAGTTGCTTTAGAGAAACCAAGTGATATTGAAAGAACTCAATGGTATTTCCAAAGATATACTCATTATTTACCAAGTGCTGGAGAAATTGTACTTTTTGATAGGTCTTGGTATAATAGGGGCGGAGTTGAACCTGTTATGAATTTTTGTACTTCAGAAGAACATCATGAATTTTTAAGAGAAGTTCCTGACTTTGAAAAAATGTTAGTAAAATCTGGAATTATACTTTTTAAATTTTATTTTTCTGTTTCTAAGAAAGAACAGTTAAGAAGATTTAAAAAAAGAGAAACTGACCCATTAAAACAATATAAATTATCACCAGTAGATATGGAATCTCAAAAACTATGGGATAAATATACAGTTGCTAAATATTCAATGCTTATGTCTTCTAATACTGATATATCTCCTTGGATAATTGTACGAAGTGATGATAAGAAAAAAGCTAGAATTAATTGTATTAAACATATTTTAAATAATGTTTCTTATGGTAAAAAAATAGATGATTCAAAAATTATAATAAATAAAAAGATAATAGTTAAAGGTTCTAAAGAAATAGAGAAAATGGAACAAGAAAATAAATTTGCAAGGGCATAAATAGATGAATTTAAGTGATTTTGACAGAACAAACCATAGTGGATTATATATATCTAAAGAATCTCATCCTGAATATGGCAAAAAATATATAGTAAGATTTCAACATAATAGAAAACGGTATGTTAAAGTTTTGGGTTATACAAAAAAAGATAATATTACAAGACGCACAGCCATTTCTCAAATGAATGAATTCAAAAAATCTATTACTCTAAAAATTGAAGAAAATACTAATCCTGTAAATAATGATATTAATGAAGAATTGTTAAAAGAACTAAATGAATTAAAGAATATTTTAGGAAATAGTAAAAAAGTGGATAAAAAAACATTAAAAGAAGGAATCCAAAAAATTTATAATGCTAATGAGCTTAAAAATTATCAAATTGAATTAATTAAACTTCAAACTTATTTAGAAACTGCAAATAAAAAAGTGATGATTTTATTTGAAGGTAGAGATGCTTCTGGTAAAGGAGGAGCAATTAGACGAATTACTCGATATATGAATAATAAGCATTATAGAGTTGTAGCTTTAGGGAAACCTACTGAGACTCAAAGAAATCAATGGTTTTTTCAAAGATATGTTCAGCATTTTCCAACAGGAGGAGAAGCTGTATTATTTGATAGATCTTGGTATAACAGAGCTATGGTTGAACCTATTTTCGGATTCTGTACTAAAGAAGAACATGATATCTTTATGGAAGATGTAGTTAATTTTGAGCAAGATTTAGTAAGACAAAATATGATTTTAGTAAAACTTTATTTTTCTGTTTCTAAAGATGAACAAAAGAGAAGATTTGATAGAAGAATTAAAGATCCACTAAGACAGTGGAAATTCTCAGAAGTAGATATGCAAGCTCAAGATTTATGGAGCGAGTTTTCTGAGAAAAAATATGAAATGTTAAGACGAACTAATTCAAGATCTGCACCTTGGCATATTTTAAGATCTGATAATAAACATGCAGCAAGATTAGAAGCTATGAAAGTAATTCTTAATTCTGTTGATTATGATGGACGTAATCCAGATCTTGATTTTAAAGTTAATGATAAAATTAATATCTCTGTGCAAAAAGAATTAATGCACATGAGAAAGTCTGAGAACTACTAGACTACCAAGGAGAAGAAGATTTATTTTCTTCTTTAGATTGTACTTTTCTTAATAAAATTGGAACTTGTTTATTCTCAAGTTGTTTAAGCCACTTCTTTTCTTCTAAGTCTGAAATTATATTCTTTTTAATATTCTGAGAACTTTTTTTATTTTCCGACTTTTCACCTTTTGCATCTTTATTTTCTGGTTTTTTATTCTCTTTTGACTTTTTAGAATCTTTTTTCTTTTCTTGATTCTTTTTATTATCTTTTTTATTCTTAGATTTATCTCCGTCTTTTTGTTCTTTGTTCTTAGAATCTTTCTTTTTCTTGTCTTTTTTATTCTCTTTTGACTTTTTAGAATCTTTTTTCTTTTCTTGATTCTTTTTCTTTTCTTTTTTCTTTTTTTCTAATTCTTTTTTAACTGTTTCAAGATTTTCTTTTGTTTCTTTATTATCTTTGATTTTTAAAGCTTTTTCATAAGATTCTTTTGCTTCTTCTAATTTATTTAGATTTACATAAGTATTTCCCATATTATGAAGCTTTTTATATTCTAAGTCTTCATTCTTATACGTAAATGTTTTATCATATAGTTCTAAAGCCTTTTTATAATCTTTTTGTTTATAAGCAGCATTTGCTTGGTTATATAAAGATTCTTCAGAGTTTTTAATTTTCTCATATTGTTTCTGTGCTTTTTTATAATCTTTGTTTTTATAATCTTCATTAGCTTGATTTATAGTTTGAAAATCAAAAAGTCCTGCTTTTAAATTACTGCTTGAGAAAATTAATAAAGATAAAACTAAAGCTTTTGAAATAGAAGATAAAGATTTAATTGATCTAAAAGAAGAAAAAGATAATAAAAGTAGTAATACAGCTAATCCTAAAGGATAATAAAATAGTTCAGTATATATCTTATATTTTTTAGAAGATATTTTGTCTTTTTCTATTTTTGTAAATATATCATTTAATACAGCATCTACATCTTTATCATTCAAAGTATAATTAACATAAGCGCCTGTATTTATAAAAGATAGTTTTTTAATACTTTCATTTCTTTTTATTGTAATGATATTGCCATTTGAATCAGTCATATATCCATCTTTTGTAGGAATTGGTGTAGGTTTATTTGAAGCTAGAGATATTGTATAAAGATTTAATTTGTTTTTTTCTAAAAAATCTATTTCATCTTTGTATGAAGTATTATTCCCTCCATCACTTAAAAGAATAATATTTTTATGTTCATAATTTTTAAATAATTTATTACTAGCTTCTAGCATAGCATATATATTTGAACCATTATTAAAATCAATTTTTGAATCAAAGTTTTTAACTATATATTTTAATGAATTAAAATCTTGAGTAATAGGAGATAAAATAAAAGCAGATTTTGCAAAAATTACTAAACCTAAAGCATTATGTTTTGACTTCTCTATAATCTTTTCTAGTTTTAGTTTTGCCATGTCTAACCTTGTAGGATAAAGGTCTTGTGCTAACATTGATTTTGATACATCAATAGCAACAACAATAGCATTTAATTCTTGTTTGATGCTTTGCTCTTGTTCATTCATAACAGGTCTGCTTAAAGCTATAATCATAAAAAATATACTTGAAAAAAAAAGAATATTTCTAGAATTTTTTGACATTCCTTGATTTGTAACTCTTAAGTTTTCAATTATTTCTTTTGAAAAAAGTTTTTCAAAACTATCTTTTTGGCTTGAGATTAAATATGCTAATATAAAAAATGGAATAAGCATAAAGTATAATACGTTAATATATAAAAAATCCAATTGTTTTACCTTTATTTAAAAAGATATTCTAGTAAAGATTTATTAAATATAAGGTAAAAATGCTTTAATTATTTCTAATTAAAGCATTTGTTTTAATGAAGTCTAAAAATAGGGTATTGATCGCCTTTTACCACAGGTATAATATTAAAAGTTGCGTATGAATCTTTTGAGTCAGGTTCAAGTGCTAACATAAGTAGGTTTGCATTCTTTTGTGCCATTGATACAAGAACTGTTCCTTTTGGAAAAGTTAAAGTTCTTTTCACTAATTTTACTTTTAGAGTATTTCTAAATTCACCTTCATATATTTTTTGGGAAACTTTATTAGAAATAATATTAAAAGCTTCAACCTTCATAGTTTTTTCATTATCTAAAACTGTTAGTTCTAAACCAAGGTTTTGAATTTTTTTACTAACATACGAAAATGCTGGTGGAATTACATAAAATTTAGGTCTTTTTCTTGATAAAGTAATAATAGCTTTAGATGAGTAATGATACTCGATGTTTTCTCTTCTAATTTTATCTTCTGCTACATCAATAAAATCATAATCTTTTTTTCCAACTTTCCTTTTACTTTGAATAATAATATCTTTGTTTCCTCTTTTACCGTTTTCAATTAAATTAATAATTGATGTATTAATAGTTGAAACAATTAAATCTTTATTTTTATTTGCTGTATTAAGAATTGATTCATTCATAACAAGTTGAGAAAAAACTCTTCTTTTAAAGTTCTGAGATCCAATTGCTACACCTCTTGTTTCTAAAAGAATAGAAATCGCATTAGTAAGTCCAGCTGCATTTCTTCCAATTCTTGCAACCATTCCACCTTCTAATCCAATTATTTTGTTCTTTTTCTTTTTAAATGTACCATATACTGCATGAGTTAAATTATTATTATCTAAATCTTTTTTCATTTGTTCTATAACTAAGTTATTTGCTAAATTTCTAATATTAATATCTAAATTTAGATTTCTAGCACTTGCATATAAAGCATCATAAGAAACAGCATATGATTCTTTTCCTAAGTGTTTTAGTTTAGATCTATATGTGGTAAATTCGTGATTATCTACAATAATATGAGCTTCAAATTTATTAAATACTTTTTTAATAATCTGCATTTCAGGAAGTACTAATTTTACATGGTCTCTATTAAAATCTATATTTCTTGCACTTCTTCTTTGAAAATAATCTGTGCCATCTATATTAAATCTTGGAACAATAATAATATCCATATTTTTAAGCCATATATTTGTTTGTTTTTGATTTTTTTGCATTTTTACCAATAATGCCAACATTCCTTCAGCTCCTGCTGGTTCATTTCCATGAATACCACCTTGTAACCATACTCTAATTTTATTTTTAGCATTTTTATTATTGCTTAAATATAAATAAGGTATTTTTTTGTTTTCTTGTGATTTTCCAAAATATTTTAAGTTAGCCCACTTATTATTTTTAGAAATATCTTCTACAAAACTTATCATTTCATTATATGTAGTAAATTCAAAGTTTTTGTTTTGTTTTTTTGAAAAAACTGGAGATTCAATAATAATATTCTTTTGTGAATAATATTTATTTACTAAAATTTTGCTCTCTTGTGTGTAATCTGTGGCCTTATCTTGATATTGCGTTGCATTTAACATACCTGCGAATACGAAAATAAGGCTTAGTGTGATTTTTTTCATTTCATTCCTTTTATTTTAATTTATTAACAATAAAGTTTAGCAAAATAAAATAAAAATATTATGTAAATTTTATATTTATTCTTCTTAAATAAATGTTTAAAGTTAGCTTTAGTAAATCTTGGGTAAAATCGCTGTAAATAATATTATATGGAGTGAATTTATGGAATTTAACGCAAAAAGAATAGATACAGCAAATGCAGTAGTAACTGCAAATGTAGAAAAATCAACAATTGAGAAATCTGTTGATAAATTAGCTAAAGAAGCTGCTAAAACTATGGAAGTTCAAGGTTTTAGAAAAGGTAAAGTACCTGCACACGTTGTTAAATCAAGATATGGTTCTAAATTAGTAGAAGATGCTGAAGGTGACGTTGTTAGAGAAATCTTAGCATCTGCACTTAAAGAATTAAATATTTCTAATGAAGAAATTATTGGTGAACCATCAGTTTCTAAATTTGAGAAAAAAGAAAACGGTGATATTGAAATTGAAATCAAAATTACTAATAGACCAAATATTGATTTAGCTGATTATAAAGCTTTAGTTCCAGCAGTAGAAGATAAAGCTGTAGATGCTAAAGAATTAAAATCAAGATTAGATGAAATTGCTGCTTCTTCAGCTCCTTTAACTAAACTAAAAAGAAAAAGAGCTGCTAAAGAAAATGACTTTACTGTTATTGACTTTGAAGGTTTTGTTGATGGTGTTGCATTTGATGGTGGAAAAGGTGAAGCTTATACTTTACAAATTGGTTCTAACTCATTTATTCCAGGATTTGAAGAACAAATCATTGGTATGAAATATGAAGAGCAAAAAGATGTAGTTGTTACTTTCCCTAAAGAATACCAATCAAAAGACTTAGCTGGTAAAGAAGCTACATTCAAAGTTACTTTAATTGAAATTCAAGAAAAAGAAGCTGGTGAATTAACTGACGAATTAGCACAAAAAATGCTTCCAGGTGAAGAAAATGTTACTGTTGCAACATTAACTGCTAAAATTGAAGAACAAATGAAAAATGAAGCAAAAGCTACTTACTATAGAGAAGAGTTAAAACCTGCTTATTTAGATATCTTAGTTGAAAAATTAATTTTTGACTTACCAGAATCTGTAGTTGATCAAGAAATCAATTATGCATTAAACAACAAAGTTAAAGATTTAAACGAAGAAGAAATCAAAGCTTTACAAGAAGATCCTAAAAAAGTTGATTCTATGAGAGAAGAATTAAGAGCAGATTCTGCTAAATCTGTTAAAGCTACATTTATTGTTGATGCTTTAGCTAAAGCTGAAAAAGTAGAAATCTCTGATCAAGAAGTTTCTCAAGTAATTTATTACGAAGCAATGCAAATGCAACAAAATCCTCAAGATGTATTAAAACAATACCAAGATGCAGGTTATTTACCAGCAATTAAAATGTCTATGATTGAAGATAGAGTTATTTCTAAATTATTAGATGAGAAATTAGGAAAATAATTATGAGTTACATTCCATATGTAGTAGAACAAACTGGTCGAGGAGAAAGATCTTACGATATTTTCTCTAGACTTCTAAAAGATAGAATTATTATGTTAAGTGGTGAAGTAAACGATAGTGTTGCTTCAACAATTGTTGCTCAACTTCTATTCTTAGAAGCTGAAGATCCTGAAAAAGATATTTACTTATATATAAACTCTCCAGGTGGAGTTATTACAAGTGGGATGGCAATTTATGATACTATGAATTATATAAAAGCTAATGTTTCGACTATTTGTATAGGACAAGCAGCTTCTATGGGAGCGTTTTTATTATCAGCTGGGGAAAAAGGTAAAAGATATTCTTTACCTCATGCTAGAATTATGATTCACCAACCATCAGGTGGTGCTCAAGGACAATCAACAGATATCCAAATTCAAGCAGCTGAAATTCAAAGAATGAAAGATGAGTTAAACGGAATCATATCTGAACAAACAGGACAAGATGTAACTAAAGTTGCAGCTGATACTGAAAGAGATTATTTTATGTCTGCTGATGAAGCTTGCGCATATGGTCTTGTTGATGAAGTGATTAAAAGTCATAAATAATGATTAGAGACGTTTTAACTTATCCAAATCCAATTTTACGAAAAAAATCTGTAGATGTTGTGGAGTTCAATAATGAACTTCACACTTTACTAGATGATATGTATGAAACTATGATGGAAAATGCAGGAGTAGGTTTAGCTGCTATTCAAGTAGCTGTTCCTTTAAATGTTTTAATTATATCTTTACCAAATGATGAAGACTTTCAAGATAAGAATGATTTGATTGAAGCTATTAATCCTAAAATTACTCACAAAGATGGTGAGCAAATTTTCAGTGAAGGGTGTTTAAGTATACCTGGATTTAATGAAGATATAAAAAGAGCACAGCATATTCTTGTTGAATACAACGATAGAAATGGTAAATTAATAAAAATTGAAGCTGAAGATTTTCCAGCAGTTGCATGGCAACATGAAATGGAACATTTAGAAGGCCATGTTTTTATTGAAAACTTATCTGTTACTAAAAGAAAAAAATTCGAAAAAGAGTGGAAAAAAGAAATGAAGAGTAAAAGGAAGTAATTCTTTTTACTCCTCATTCTTTTGCCTTTACACCAAATCTTAAACCTTAAAATTTAAAGCAGATATTAACCCAGCTTTTGTACCCTCATTATTTAGGAAAATTGAAGTAGATTCTAATTGTGCAATACTAGTACGTATATCTTTTTTATATACAAATGAAGAAGAAATATCATTTAAATAAATTGCTCCAATATCAGCTGCTGCTAATGAAATTAAAGTATTCTCACCTTTTTCATTTTTAGACCATACAAGTAAATTTTTATAAATATCATCATTCTCATCGATAAAGTCATTTTTATCTTTGTCATACTCTCTTAACTCTTTAAAAGCATTGTTCGTAGATGGTCCAAATAATTCACTTCCATTATCTATTTTTTTGTTATTGTTTTTATCAATAGCCAAAAAAGAAGCATTTTTTAGCAGTGGAATTAAATCCATCTTTCCATCATTATTTAAATCAAATTCAAAACTCATATCACTTATAGAATCAAATGCATTTGATGAATGAGATATAACTAAAGGATCAAAAGAAATAGCTTGATTAAAACTTATTCTTTTTTTATGTTTTTCATAAAACTCTTGAGTAAATGAAATATCTAAATTAATATTTATATCTTTATCTTTCGTTTTAATATTAATAGATGAAGAAAAATCAATTGTAGACTTTTTATAATACTCATAAGATGACTGGTAAATAAAAGACGATTTAATTTCATTGATATTATGGTTCAAAGAATTTTTATTTTCTTTTTTAAGTGTTTTAGGTTTAAGATCACTAATATTTTTATCTTCGATATATTCTTCAGGTTGTAGTTTTATTTTCTTTTTTAAAAAAGTTTCTAAGATTATTTCAACAAGAAATTTCTGGACATAATCTTTTATTGATAAGTCTGCTTCATTATTAAGCACTTCTTTTAATACTTTATTACTTTTTTCCTCATTAATTTGATTTAAGTTTTTTAATGAAGCTTGAAAAGAAGAAAACATATTTGTTTCTAACTTAACTTTATTTTGGGTAAAACTTTTATTTTGCATATGTATTTCAGATGATAGAATATTCATAAGAACTCCTTTTATATATTTATATGATAGAACAATAAAAAGTATAAATAAAGTAATAAAGAATAAAATTATCTAATATTTAGAATATAGAGTCTATTTTAAGTTAGAAATAAGAATTGAACATAAATATTTCTGTTATATACTAACAAAAATATTTATATGATTTAAAACCTATTTATTTTTATTTAAACCTTCTTCGTGAGAAGAAGAGTGACCTTTGTCATTTAATAATAAAGTTTGTCTATCTTGAGATATTTTATAAGCAGCTCCAAAACCTAAAACAAAGTTTCCTTCTCTAAGTGTTAGTTTATAAAATCTTGAATCTTTCATCATTGAAAAAAATGATACTTTATCTTCAAATCTTTTTTTAAATAAATTATGAATTTTTTCTTCTCTATCATCATTTTCAGAAAACTTTTCGGCTTCAGCTTTAAAATACATTCTTCTTCTTGCGTAAATATGATCAGTTTTACTTTCATCTTCTAATAACATAACATGAGCTTTTTTTGTAGCATTCATATTATGTGAATGATTAACAGCAGTAGAAATAAATACATAAAAATTACCTTCTTCATCTTCTACAAAAGGAGAATAAGATACAAAAGGTTCACCATCTGCGCTTACTGTAGATAATAAAAGTGATTGAATATTCTCAATAAACGGTTTTAACTCTTTTTTTGCATCTTCTATACTTGTTCTTTTCATATATAACCTTTAGTTTTTTCCACTTTACAAAAATATTACTTAATATTAAACATTAGATTCTTCTAATTAAAATTATTAAGCCATATAAAATTAAATAGTTAATAAATAATTTAATTATTTATTAACATAATATGAGTATAATAATCTTCATAATTATATTATATTTGACTTTTATTTAATAAATTTGAGTAAGAGAAATTTAAAATTCTAGACAAAAATATTTTAAGATTTAATATCTTGTGCTTTTATACACGTATATATCGTATTAAATTGACTTAAGAGTAAATTGTCTGCAAAAAGGATATAATATAAAAATTTATAACAAAGAGAGAAAAATGAAATATTTACTTATTTTTATTGGTGCGTTATTTATTAGTGCTTGTTCGTCAAAAGTGGCAGTTGTAGAAATTAATGGTAAATTTGCAATTGTATCTGATGTAAAAAGTAAAAAAGTTGATTTTATTTATGATAATGTTTTTAACTATAGTGAAAGATATTACAAAATAAAAGTTAAAAATAAATATGGAATATTAGACAAGGCGGATCAAAAAGTAATTGTTGCTCCTGTTTATGATTCAATCTCTAATTTATATAGTGGATACGCTCTTGTTGAAAGAGATGGTAAATATGGAGTTTTAAATAAGGATATGAAGGGTGTTTTAAAAACACAATATGAAGAAATAACTATTTTAGATAGTGATAAATTTATTGTTAAAAATAATTCTTTATATTCTTGTATAGACAAAAATGGTAAGTATGATTTAAAAGCAAAATATAATATGATTTATAATATTGTAGAAGGTTTTGCCAGAATCGAACTTGATAATAAATGGGGATTTATAAATTCTCAATGTGAAATAACAACTAAACTAAAATATGATTTTGCAGATGACTATATAAATGGTTATGCTCAAGTTAAACTTGGAAGAAAATGGACATATTTAGATGTAAACTCAGAAGAAGTTGTTAATAATAACTTTTCACAAGTAAAATAATTTTAAGGAATAGTAATTGAATAAATGTGGTTATGTATCAGTAATAGGAAGACCAAATGCAGGTAAAAGTTCACTTGTAAACTGGTTAGTTGGAGAAAAAATTGCAATGGTTTCTCATAAAGCCAATGCAACTAGAAGAAGATCAAATATAATTGTAATGCATGGAGAAGATCAAATAATATTTGTAGATACTCCAGGTATTCATCAAACAGAGAAATTATTAAATCAATTTATGTTAGATGAAGCATTAAAAGCAATGGGTGATTGTGATTTGATTTTATTTTTAGCACCAGTTACAGATAAAATATCTCACTATGAAGATTTTTTAGTTAAAAATAAAAAAAATGTAAAACATATTTTATTATTAACAAAAACAGACTTTGTCTCAAATAAAGAAATTTTAGACAAAATGGAAGAATATGAAAAACATGCAGATAAATTTGAATCTATTATTCCTGTATCAATTAAAAAAGCTACAACTCATGCAGATATTCTAGATTATGTTGTAAGACATTTACCAGAACATCCTCATTTATTTGATCCTGAAATTATGACAACTGAGCATATGAGAGATATTTTTAAAGAATTTATTAGAGAAGCAATTTTTGATAATATTTCTGATGAAATTCCATATGAGACTGATGTTTTAATTAATAAAGTTGAAGAAAAAGATAATATTGATGTTATCAAAGCTACAATAATTGTGGGAAAAGCTACTCAAAAAGGTATGATCATTGGAAAAGGTGCTATTGCTATTAAAAGAATAGGAAAAGATGCACGTTTAAAAATCGAAAAACTTACAGGTAAAAAAGTTTATTTAGAACTATTTGTTTCTGTTAAAAAAGGTTGGACAAAAAGTGCAGCTGGACTTCAAGAACTAGGTTACAATATTCACTAATTTATAAACTTATTAAGAAATTAAGAATAAAATATTTTATTCTTAATTATCTTAATAAAACTCTCTAATTAATAATTTAATTAATTATTAATATCTATACTCATATAATTTAATATATTATTTTAAAGAAGTAAAATGAAATATTTTAATTATATTGTTGTTGTTGTTGTTGACCCGTCGTTGGGTGTAAAGTCTTTCGACCCGGCATTCGACCCGGCATTTCGGAAAGTAATAATTCACGTAAGTAATTAAAAATTATGTGATTTAAAAAAATTTTCTCACATTTCAATTTCACGTACACCCAATACTACCAAAAATTTCAATTTCGTCCTCCAAAAACGCAGGGCGACCACGGTGCTTTTAAAGACCATCGACGGCCAGCA
>JABSON010000330.1 GCA_013215915.1 Campylobacteraceae bacterium
ATAAAATACCTATATTTTAATGATAATTTACCACCAAATGAACTTACCATTGCAGCAGATATGCTAGTAAACTTAAGCCGCGAACTATCATAATAAATTGTTCTGGTCATTTTCCTGGTCAAATGGCTGGTAAAATGGATAGCTAGAGAAGATCTATTTAAAATATCATATCTGCTTATTATAGGTAATTAGAATCTCCAACCTCTATAATTAGTCGCACAGGCTGTTAAACACCTGGCAACCAGTATACGTTGTTAAAATCTACAAAATATCGCTTAAATATCATAATAAATTACCATGACTGTAAAACGTCTAGCTCCGGAAAGTTACTTTATAACTAAATTTATGGCACTGTCTGTGTCTCTATTAACGGCGTAAATTGAGGAGTGAGTATATATACTCAGGGTGTATACTTGTCATGGGAATGTAATGGATTTTTTTCATGTCATGGAAATGTCACGGAATATCAGAAAATGTCATGGAACTTTTACATAAAAATGTTAGGCATTTCTCATATATGCATATTTTCTTATTCTATATATTTTAATTGGTGTAAATGTACCTTTCTTTTAGAAAAATCCCAATTATTAACTTAAAAGTTATTTGGAAAAGTATTGTTGAATAAATCTAAAAAATGCATTAAAACAGTCAATTTTTGGTCGGAATTTGGAATCAAAACTATCCAAAAACGTAACTTACAGATAACATATCCAGGGTTGCCACAATGTGACTATTTTTTTATGTCCAATAAACATGACAATTTCTCAAAACCTTGACAAAATTTCATTGCAGTCTTACGCGTTTTGACGCAGCACGCGTATTTCAAGAATTCAACCTTTTTTTCATATCACATCAAGAAATGTCTTAAAAAAGAACAATTTTTTTTTAGAAGTCCATTTTTTTCTTTAAAAAACCCTTTAAAAAGAATTTCATACTTTTTCTGAAAAAGTGTGAAAAACTAGGAATTTTGGGGTTTCGGTCAGAATTTTTCTGAAATATTTCAGAATTTCAGAATCAAGCATAAAATTTCCTAGATATAAAAAATTGTTACATGTTATAAATGTATATAATTTTTAGAGATATTATATATATAAAATACCATGTTAGTATGTTTGTTTACAATTTACACACATTTCTTTTTATAAGAAACCTCCGCGGGTTCTTAAATTGTAAAGTTTCTTAGATTTTCCCAAAATTTCATAATAAAAGTTTCTAATTTTTTCTTCACAATTTATGATCAATTTCTTAAATATTTTCACGGTCATGATGTTTCCCATCCAAAAATTTAAGAAACAAACATTACATTATGTTCGTAAAATTAAGCACATTTTCAAAATTCCTGGTGAATTTATTAAATTTTAGGGAAATCTGAAGATCCCTGGTTTCTTAATTTTTTCAAGATTTATATGATGGTTTGTTATAAAAAATGTTCTTAAAAGATGAACTGTGTGTAATATAACAACGCGAAAGTGTCATGGATAATATTAAAATGTCGTGGAAATTGACAATTTTCTATCTGTATACACCCTGATACTATACTACTCGTGTAAGAATATCCCAGCTTGCAGTAGGATATATAGAGTTCTCGCACCCGATTTATATCAAATGACGTCTTAGTTTAACTGGACCAATAGTTTGATTATATTAGCATCATTGTTTGACATAATATTATATTGAATAACATTCGTCTTGACGTTTCCATGTGTTCAGAATTTAAAACCTATTTTTCATTACAGGCAAACTGTATGCACATTCCAAACCTTTGCCTGTTAAGAAAATCCTTAAAAAGATTTTGTAGCTTTTTTTGTCAAAATAATTTAAACCTTCAAGTTAACTGCTGTTGTCTATTAGTTATATAATTTAATTAATTACTGCTTAATATAATAATCTAATTAAAGCACTAATTAAGCAAATGAATTATTAGTTTATATATTTTTAATAGCTTAGTTGACACGCCCCTTTTTGTATATCCCAGGTCTGATCTCTGTGGAATCATCATTTGTTTAGTGTATACAGTGTAGTGCAGAAGTACATATTGGTAAGTAACAATTACACATATAAAATGTATGCAATTCTCACTAAAAATGCAATATTTTTGAATCCAGATGATCTTTATATTACTGACATTAATTATAAATACAGAATTTTCTGCATGTGCTAGAATCCCACAATTTTCCAAAAGTCACTCCACCAGCCTAAGTTCTTAAAAATCGGAGTTTAGATTTTGTATGGCAACACGTTTTCACAAAGTCCTAAATATGTTTTTCAATAATTGCGTCATGGGTCAACATTCGAATTTTAGAAAATTTAAATTAAGAGTTTCTCGATAGTTTCCAATTGAACTTTTTATTTCTTACAATTATGGGAAATTTCAAGAAATCTACTGCCATTCTTACAAATGTTCACGCATCTGCTGATACACACCCGATCATATACTGTAGATACTACGGTATTCTCAAAAATCTCTGAGTGCAAACAGAGGGCATAACTAAACATCATCCAATCGGGTACAATAATCCGTTTTAAA
>JABSON010000331.1 GCA_013215915.1 Campylobacteraceae bacterium
CATTGATAGTATTTTTTTAAATAATGCAATTGCAAAGGCAGTTGGAATATATAAAAAAATATACCCAGAGAAAATATACAAGAAACCCTGTTTGAGAGATGTTATAGAAAGTATAATTAATTATTGTTATAAATTGATTAAGTCATAATCTGTGGTTGATTTTAATTAATAACATTTTAATTGACGAGCTACGGTTGTGTGAGTGGAAATCCTAGATAATTTTTTTGCCTCAACTACATATTGCAATTTTTTGGTAACGCTAAAAAATATTCTTTTTAAACTCTTTATATTTAACATATTCATAAAATATATTTATTAAAAATATAAAGAGAAAAAACAATAAAATATAAATATAATCTTTTTTACTTTTTAAAAGATTTATTTTTTCAAGTTTCATATTTCATTATATAATAATTTTAAATATTATTATATAACTATTCTTTTTTCCATATTGACATTTGTGAAATAGAATGCTGAAACTTTCTATTTGTTTCTTTAATCACAAAAGGTACATCAAAAGTATCTAATAAAACGAAGTCTTTTAATTCTTCTTTTAAAGTATTAAGAGTACTGATTTCTGTGCCATCTTTTAGATACCCTCCTAACCAGTTCTCTTTAGGTGTATATTCTTCTAACCAAGTATAAGGACTTAAAATTACTAAAAGACCATTTTTATTAACTCGAAAAGGAATATCATCTAAAAACTTTTTAGGATAATATAATCTATCAATTAAGTTTGAACAAAATATTAAATCATAGTTTGAATAAGATTCTTTTAAATTACAAGCATCACCTTGTTTAAAGGTAACTTTGTTTTTAATTTCTTCTAAACCTAGTTTTTTTAAAGACATATCTTTTTTATAAAATATTTCGCCTTCTTTTTTATCTTTATAAGAAATAAACTCATATTTTTTAAGTTTAATTGCAATATTAATAAAATTAGAAGAAAAATCAATTGCTAATACTTCATCAAAATACTTAGCTAATTCAAATGATGAACGCCCTACTGAACATCCTAGATCTAAAGCTTTATTTGTCTTAATATCTTTTAAATATGGTTTTAATAAATCTACTGATTCTTTGGGGAAGTTTTTAACATTAAAATATTCATCACCATAATGAAACTCGCAGTATAAAGAAATAGATTCATCACTTTCATATACATTATCATTTAGTTTTTCTCTATATTCATTATCTGAACTCACATATCTAAAACCAGCATGCTGATAAAAGTATTTTCTAAAAGCATATCTTGCTGTTGAAGCGCCTAAATTTCCTAAAGACATAAAAGATCCTCCTTTTATTAAATAATGTTTATCATCAAATGTAGGTCTTGTAAAATCATCATAAACGGGATGAGCTTTAAAATCATCATATGCATACATAGGCGTTAAAGTCCACTGCCATACATTACCTTTTACATCATAAAAGTCATCAAAAGAGTATTTATTTATATCACAAGTATTAAAATTTTCTAAAGCGATATTTGCTTTTTTGTTTTGTGCATTTGTATAATTATATAAAGCATAATACTCATCTTCACTTGGAAGTCTAACTTCATATCCTAAGATTTCACTTTTATATTTACAAAAAGCTTGGGCTTCATAAAAGTTAATTTCAACAGGATAAGATAAAGGAAGATCAACGATTCTATTAATTTCTCTTAAATAATACTTATTTTCTTTTTTTATCCAAAACTTTGGTTTATTTGCATTTGAATGTTCTAACCATTTTAAAGCATCTTGTGAAAAATAATGTAGTTTTGAATAACCATTAGATTCTACAAACTCTAAAAATTCAGCATTTGAAACTAAATACTTAGATGCTTTAAAATCTTTTATTAGAGCTGTATGATGAGAGAATTCATTATCCCAAGTATAAGTAATAGGATTATCTCTATTTTTCTCTAAAATTACATTAGAACCTTTTACCTCAAGTAATTCATTTTTTATATATTTATTTGAAGATATATTATTATAAATAAATATTTCTTCTGATTTCAAATATTCTAAATCTAACTCTCTTAATAATACAGATGTAGTTTCAATATGAATGTTTTCATGTTCAATTCCCATTAAAATAACCCAAATATCACTAGAAAAGTTTATAGGAAAAGTAAATTCAATATTATCTATTAGATTTAATACAATATCTTTTACTTTATTTCTATATTCTTTTGTTTCTGAAAAAGAAGGCCAGGAAAAAGAAGAATCATTTAAATCATCCCAAGACATTTCATCAACACCAATAGCAAAAATATTTTCAAATTTTTTATTTACTGTATAGTCTATTATTTTGGCAAGATTTAATTTATTAATAAAAAATATTGCTGTATGAGCATAATAAAATATTATTGGATGTCTTAATTTATTTGCTTGTTTATAAATAAATTCTTCTTTTTTAGTATTTGAACTAAAAGATGTTGCTGGGTTGACTCCGTCTATATCAAAATTGATTCTTTCTAAGTTGTTTTTCTCATGAATAATTTCTGTAAGTTTTTTTAGTTCAGCTTCACTGTCT
>JABSON010000332.1 GCA_013215915.1 Campylobacteraceae bacterium
TCATCACCTTTATTGTTTTTAACACTTTTTGTTTATTTTATTGTATTTTTAACTGCTGGGATTTATATATTGGGGAGGGTTCATGTATTTGGGGGAAAAAAAGTAAATTTTATTGGGGATTTTTATGACATTGGAATAAATAATTTTATTGGGGATTTAAAAATAGGGTGGTTGTTTTATTATAGTGGGATTTTTCATAGGGTTTTTAATTTAATTAAAGTAACAAATATAGTGGCAGGGTTGGCAAACTCTATTCAATTTTCTTCAAAAGACCAAACTCCTTTCCAAAAACTTTTCATAAACCAGGATATGCCTCATGCCATAATATTATCATTAATATATGTTTTTATTATGGTAATAGGCCACTGGATTTCCAATAAACAATTTTCAAGTTACTCAGATGTTAAGATTAGAAATTTGTTAAAATTAAAAAGGCGCAAATCTATAAAAAAGACCTCGTTTATTCTACCTAGAATTATTTTATTTTGCATGATAATTTTTCAAAATACCCCATCCAAAAGCACCTCTAAATTCTCAAGATTGTCAACTTACAATAATAAAGATCTTTTTACAAATGATTCAATAACAATATCAACAAATCTATCATTAATGATCATAAAGGAGCAATTGAACATTTTTGCACTATCAAAACTAAAATGTAAATATCATAGCTCATTTTTTCAGTTTCTACTGTTACTATCAGGTGACATAAATTTAAATCCTGGGCCTACAAATTACCCATGTACAGCTTGCAAAAAAGCGGTTAGAACTAAGGGAGTTTTTTGTACACAGTGCGGATTATGGACACATCAAAAATGTGAACAAATGTCGGATACTGAATACAAAAGACTACTAAAAATTCCAAAAGCTGATTTCTGTTATACATGTAGTTCATGCCTTAACAGCATGGAAGATATCTCTGATAGTTTAGTAAACGAAACTATCAGTGAAAATCCACTTAACAGTGTAGAGGATATAATTACCCCTGATGATTTAAATGAAACTATCAGTGAAAATATATCAGATGTCAGTAATATATCCTCGATTGAAGACTTATGGTTACCCTTCAGTAACCGTGGACTTCACTTTTTACACATTAATATTAATAGTCTTTTGTCTAAAATTGATGAAGTCCGCGAAATAGCCAAAAAATCTAGAGCTGTAGTTATTGGTATATCTGAATCAAAATTAGATAAATCCGTGCTTGACGGTGAAGTTTTTATTGATGGTTATGAGGTAATCAGATCTGACAGAAACAGGAATGGTGGTGGTGTTGCTTGTTATGTCAGATCAGACATGGCCTTCAATGTTAGGAAAGATTTTTCTGCAGATATTGAAAACATTTTCTTTGATATTCTTCTGCCCAATTCTAAACCTATTTTAATAGGAATCGTTTACAGACCACCAACACAAATAGACTTTCTAGATAAACTCTCTACTGCCATTATAAATGCAACCAGCTTTGATGCTAATGAGGCATATATTTTGGGAGATTTAAATATCAATTT
This sequence comes from Campylobacteraceae bacterium, assembly GCA_013215915.1. Taxonomy (GTDB): domain Bacteria; phylum Campylobacterota; class Campylobacteria; order Campylobacterales; family Arcobacteraceae; genus NORP36. The sequence goes on from JABSON010000332.1 coordinate 1,509, forward strand.
AATAAAAAAGGGACAAAACCTTACAGATACTACTGGAAAATACAAAGAATTCTGTTCACTTCATGGCTTGAAGCAGCTGATAACTTCACCTACACGTGTAACAGAGAACACATCAACTATTCTTGATCATGTGTTAACAAATTCACAAGACCGAGTTTCCCAATCAGGAGTTATAGACATCGGCTTATCTGACCACCAACTTATATTCTGTACTAGAAAAATTGTTAGACCAAAAGTATATGAACATAATTACATAACTATTCGATCTTTAAAAAATTATTCGCAGGATGCTTTTCTCAATGCCTTACGGGAAGTAAATTTTCCAGATTACTCTCAATTTAATGATATAAATGATGCGTATGAAGATTTCATTAACAAGACCAAGCAGGTTATTGATCAAATTGCTCCAATGAAACAGATTCGTGTGAAAGGCAATAATCAGGACTGGTTTGACGATGAAATACATCAGGCAATTACTAACAGAGATAAATTATTTTCCATTTTTAAAAAAACAAAACTCCATAATGATAACGTGAGGTTTAATAATGCACGTAATAAGGTACAACGTTTGGTCAAAAGGAAAAAGAAACAATTTATTTCGGCAAAACTTGAACTAAACATTGGAAAGCCTAAAGATCTTTGGAACACATTGAAGTCTTTGGGTCTTTCTTCTAAAACCAATTGTAGATCTAAAATATGTCTAAAAACCAATGAAAATTTGTCATTTGACCCTAAAACAAATGCTGACACCTTTATGAAATTCTATTCTAACTTAGCTAGTGATTTGGTTAAACAACTTCCTACTGCACCCAATAAATTTGGTATTGACACAGTTAAGAAATATTACGAGAAATATAAACTTGAAGGAAAAATTTTTTCATTCACACCAGTAACAGAAGAGACCATCTTAAAAATGTTGCTAACCACAAATCCATCTAAAGCTGCTGGACTAGACAATCTAGCGGGAAAGTTCCTGAGAGAA
>JABSON010000333.1 GCA_013215915.1 Campylobacteraceae bacterium
ATGAAGGACACATTATCATATAGTTATCTATTTCTATATATATTTTATAATATGTTTTTATCATGATATGTTAAATTGATAATGAGTGTAATATAAAATCCTCGTGCCAGTATTTATACATTTATAAAATTAATTGAATTATACTCTTTTGTACTCAAGTTTTTTATATAAAATTTATTTTTGTATTTTTTAATAATATTAGTTCTATTACTTTGAACTTGCTAGTTTATAACTAAAAAATACGAATATACTTCCTGCAAAATAATTTAAGTATCTAGCACTTTTAGCTTTAGATAAAAAATCTTTTAAATGTTGTGATAAAAGAATAATTATCAAAAACCAAAAAGATACAACTAAAGCTTGAATTGCACCTAAAAAAAGACTATCTTCTAATATACTAGAAGAGCTAACAAATTGAGGAAAAATAGATAGGTAAAAAAGTATTATTTTAGGATTAAGAAGGTTGGTTAATAATCCTTTTATAAAATTAGCTTTTAAACTTTTTTTAGAAGTACTATTTTCTAAGTCTAAACTCTTTAGGTAATATCCTGCTTTTAAATGTGTAAAACCTAAATATAGAAGATAAAAAACACCTAATATTTTTAAAAATGTAAAAGCAATAAGAGATTTTGATAATAATAAAGACAGTCCTAATGCAGAAATAAAAGCATGTATTAAAAATCCACATGATACTCCAGCAACATTTGCGAATGCTCTAGACTTATTATTACTAAGGGCTGTAAAAAGAACTAATAAAGCATTAGGTCCAGGGATAATTGCTATGAAAAATACAATAGTTGCAAATGTTAATATTGACTCAAAACTCATTTTATATTCCTATATATGTATATTTTGAAATAATATACATATATACTTTGTTTCTTGCTTAATATAATATCTATTAAGCATATTATTCAAAAAACTATGATTAATTATATAAATTCTTATGCTTTAATTGATTTATGCCAAATACGAGAAAACATTTCAACTGCTAATTCTATTTCTTCATCATTAAACAATCCAAAACCCATCCGTAAAGCATCCCAATCTCCTCCAGATACTTTTTTTACAAAGTAAATTTTTATTCTTTCTTTTTTTGCTAAATACTTTAGTTTTTTAATATCTATATTAATATAAGGATTAATAAGAATAGATAAACCAGCTCCTTGTGATTCTATTTTCATTGAATCTCCTAGTTTTTCTATTAAAAAATATTTCATTAAATTATGTTTTTTTCTATTAGTTGTTCTAATTTTTCTTAAGTGCTTTTCCCAGTGTCCTTCACTTAAGAACTTCTCTAAAGTTATTTGCATCATTAAAGGTACAGTTGAGAATATTTTTGCATCACACTTATTATAAACTTCAAGTATTTGTTCTGGTAAAACCATATAACTAATTCTTAAAGAAGGAGATAATGACTTTGCAAAAGTTCCTATATATACAACTCTTCCTCCTTTATCTAAACCCTGTAAAGAAGGTATTGGTCTATTTTCATAATTAAGTTCACTATCATAATCATCTTCTATAATTAATCCATTATTTTTTTCTGCCCAAGCTAATAATTTATATCTATTTGATATAGGAATAGTAACACCTGTTGGATATTGATGAGAGGGTGTAAGATAAACTAAACTTGAGTTTTGTTTTTCTAAGTCTCTTATACTAATACCATTTTTATCTATTTTTATTTTTTTTATATTATAATTATTAGATTTAAATACATTTAGTGCTATTAAATAACCTGGGTTTTCAATAGATAAAGTATTATATTTATTTGATAATAATTTTGCTAAAATTTCCATAGAGTTTGTAAAACCACAGCCTATTATAATTTGATGGGCATGGCAATTTACACCTCTTAACTTACTAAGGTATTTAGCAATTTCAATACGTAAGCCCTCTTCTCCTTGTCCATTAGGATATAATCCAAAATCTGTATCTTCATCTATATATTTATTAAATAAACGTTTCCATATTTTTATAGGAAAGGTATTTTTAGATAAACCAACAGGATTAAAATCATATAACCAAGTTTCTTTTTCTTCTTTTTGATTATCTAGATTTATTGTTGTTTGAAAAGAACTTGTATTTATATCTTCAACTATATAACCTTTTTTAGGATAACTTTCAATATAACCTTCAACTACAAGTTGTGAATATGCGCTCTCAACTGTAGTTCTACTTAAGTTATATAATGATGCTACTTTTCTAATAGATGCTAATTTATCTCCAACATTATAGTTTTCAATAATATCTTTTTTAACTTGTTCGAAAAGCTGTATATGTAAGGGGATTTTAATTAATTGATTTATTATATACATAATCTGTCCTTAATATTTTTAATAAATTGGTACTTGTATCATGTGCAGTTAACTGTTAGAATAACACAGTTAAATTAATTTAATACTTAAATATATAAAGGATATAAAATGAAAATCAGATTATTACAAGTGGCATTGTTGTTTTTAACATTT
>JABSON010000334.1 GCA_013215915.1 Campylobacteraceae bacterium
GTCAAGCTCTTCATCGCTGATAATACTGCAGGGTCCCCTTGACGGAAACGTAGGCCGTTGCCAGATTTAAGTATTTTATAAAGCTTTATCTTATTCAACTCTAAGTTGTTTAAGGTAAAGCTTTTTTTTTGCCTTTTAACTATTGATTTTAACTGAATAGGATTTTATACCTTATCTCTTATGAATTTATTCTATTTCAAGATAATTCTGAAATCCTTTCACTATTCACTATTCACTATTCACTATTCACTATTTAAACCCAAAGATTATCTAATAATCTTGTATTTCCAAATCTAACAACTAGTAAGATAATAGTGTTATTTTTTTGTATTTTAGAAATTTCATTAAATTCTCTATCGACAATAGAAAGATATTCAATATCTTGGTCTTTTAATATATTTTTCATAGCATTAACAATTGTTTTTGTATTGTTTTCATTTTGCAAGATTAGTTTTTTCGCATTGTTTAACGATTGGGATAAAGTAAGTGCATTTTTTCTTTGTTCTTTACTTAGATATATATTTCTTGAACTTAATGCTAAACCATCCTCTTCTCTTATTATTTCGCATTCAATAATATTAATAGCTAAGAATAAGTTTTTTACCATTTTAGAAATTAAACTAAGTTGTTGTGCATCTTTTTTCCCAAAATATGCATTTGTTGGGCGGATTAAATTAAAGAGTTTTAGAACTATTTGTAAGACCCCATCAAAGTGCCCTGGACGTGTTGCACCTTCTAGTATATATGAAGATAACTTCGGTGCTTTAATAAGAACTTCATCTGTACTTTGGTACATAATTTCTTTTGTAGGCATAAAAACATAGTCTACTTTATATTGTTCACATATGTTAATATCTCTAAGATCATCTTTGGGATAAGCAGATAAATCTTCATGTGCTAAAAATTGTGTTGGGTTAATAAATAAAGATACTATTGTAATGTCATTGTTTAGTTTTGCTTTTTTAATTAAGGAAATATGTCCACTGTGCAAAGCTCCCATAGTAGGTACAAAACCTATGCTTTTATTTAAATTCTTTCTAATATTTTGTAAGTCTTCAATTGTAGTAATAATTTTCAAATCTTGTCCTTCTTGTTGGAAATTATAGCTAGTTTAGATTTTATTTTGTCTAAAAAGAAGGGTATTATATTAAATAATGAATATCTCTTGTGATTTAATACATTAAAAAAAGTATAGTGCTATAATTGTGATAAATAAAGATAAGGTAAATTTATGATAGGCGTAGATGTAGTCAGTATTGAACGTATTAAAAAAATGCATGATAAATTTGGCCCAAAAGCATACAAAAAGTTTTTAAACGATGAAGAAATTCTTTTGATTAAAAAAAGTGAAACAGCAGCCGGTTTTTGGGCGGCAAAAGAAGCGGCATCAAAAGCCTTAGGAACAGGTATTGGTAAAATGTGTTCATTTCATGATATTTACATTAGTAAAACAAATAAAAATGCACCAATAATTTCATTTTCAAAAAAAGTACATGAGCATTTTAAGATAAAAAAAGCTCATGTATCAATAGCACATGATGCAGGTTTTGCTATTGCGATTGTACATTTAGAAAAATACTAAGCGTCTAACTTTAAGAGTAAGTCTTTTCCTAAATTAATGTTGTTATTTGAGCCTTTTATAGCTTTTTGAGTATCAATAATTAAGTTTGAAATTTTATTTTTAATGGTATCTGAACCATTTAATTGCTGGCTGACGTTTTGTGAAATATCTATATCATTTTGGCTGTTCTTTTTTGATATATCAATTAAGTAGAGTAATTTTTCTATTGCATCTTTTGAGATGTTCACAGAATTTTATACTTGTTCTTGTACCTTAATATTTTTTTGTGTGATGTCTTGTGTCATTTGTGTGATGTGTGTAATTTCATTTCCAATATTTACAGTTGATTGTTTAAAACTTCTTTTTCAATTTCTATTAGAGCCATAGCTTTCCTTTAATTAATAAATATCCAAGATGTTTTGTTTCCACATATATTGCATTTTGGAATTTTTGCATTTTCTTTAATAAATATTCTTTTATTACAATTTTTACATCTTAAATTTGCATCTACTAATGCTATTTCATCTTGTTTAAACTTCATTTTCATAGTGATTGCTGTATACATAGAAACACAGAAGGGAACACAAAAAGTAAATAATAGTTTTGTCAAGTGTAAATTATGCATATCCAGGCTTAATAAATGTTCACCTTGATTAATTAAGTTTAAAATAATTCCAACAACAAATGCAATTTTTAATGCTTTTATTATTAACTCTTTTTTTAAAGCAATATGTAAAATCAATTGATATTTTTTCATATCCTACCTTTTTTTGATACATATCTTTCTAATATTATTTTTGCAGCAAGTGAATCTATTCTTCCATCTCTTTTAATTTTAATTTTTCCTTTTAATAAATCTTTTGCTTCAACTGAAGACATATTTTCTTCTTGTAATTCATAGGGGAT
>JABSON010000335.1 GCA_013215915.1 Campylobacteraceae bacterium
TTAATCTTCTAGCTTATCTTTTTTAGATTTCACTTTAGATTTCACTTTAGATTTCACTTTAGATTTCACTTTAGGTTTAATAATTTTCATCTCTAAAGCAGATTTTTCTTTATTCAAACTGACTTTTATTTCATCTCCTTCTTTAGATGAAGAAGACATTAATTGCTTTAACTTCGCATCACTAAATCTTTTAGACCGTCCTAATATTTTTTTCTTTAAAATTTCTAAGTTCTTGTTAAATAAGTTATTATCAATTTCTTTTTTTGGAAACATATCAAAAAAGTTCTTTCCTTTTTCAATTGTTAATTTATAAGATAACGGTAAATCCATTTTTTTAAAAACTTTATTTAAAGTTGTTAATTTTGGTATATCTTGAAGAAGTAAACTCATATTTCCAATAAGGTTATTCCGTAACTTTGATATAAATGCATTATTAGAAGCTGAACGAATTCCCAAATACTTGTATCTATCAGTATATTTTTTATTCTTTTGAGTTAAGAATGGATATTTATCATTTAAGTTATATGATAAAGCTAGAATTTTTTTAGGCAAATAAGATAGTTGGTTTTCCATCATTTTTTCTGTAGATACTACATATTCTAAATTATTAAATGTAACATTCATAATAGCACCACATTGTGATATGTAGCTACTATTTTCATTTTCACATGTTGCAATAACAGTTATTAATAAATCAGCTATTTCTTTTAAAAGATTACTTTTACCTGTTCCATTAGAACCAATTATTAAGGTATTATAGTTACCATGGCTATTATTTGGCTCGCTAAAGTCAAACTTATTATTAAAAAACAGCGGATGGTTTTTAAACTCAATTGTATTAATTTTAAACATTTGGTAATCCTATATAAAAATTTAATTTAAACTTTAATGCTTCATTTCTTTAATCTGTGATATAACGTTTGACTTGAGGAACAAGCTGAACTAACGTCTTTTATTTTTAATCGTTAAATTAAATCAATGCGACACGTAATAAACTGATATTATCGAGACTTTTAGCTTGTTTTTTACAAGATTTTGTTAGACATTGTTAAAAGTTAAAGATTTATCACTTCATCATAATCTATTTGTTAATTTCTGATTCAATCCATTTATTACTATTAATCTCATCAGCAGGTATTCCACCTTGCGCATATAATTTAGCAACAAAATCTATGGCTATTTCTTGATTATTAAAACATTTGTAATAATAGTATTTCTTTTCATTTTTGCCAATACCAATTAATGCCATTACACCATTATCTGCTGTTGTACCTATACTTGATTCAATCATTTATTTCCTTTGTATTATCCTATGTTCTATGTTTGCTACGATGATTTTTAGACTTTATTTAAAACTTCGTCTAATATTTTTTCATATGCATCTAAATCTCTAATATCAAAAGGTGTACCATCTTGAAAAACAGAATATTCATGATGTAAACTATCTTGATTTGAATTAAATATTATTCTTGCTACATCAATAGAATCCTCTTCATATTTGTTTATTACTGAGTCTATTGCTTCTTGATGTTCATACAGAACATTTTGAATATCATATGTTGTAGGATTTGTAAAATTTATAATTACTTCAACTTTATAATTATTCCTAACCATCATGGTGTTAAATATATATATTTTTTCTGTTTCATCTTTTGCAGAATTTTTAGCAATGATATTTTTCAAACCATCCCAAAAATCTGAGCCAGCTTTATTAAAAAATCCTTCAATAAAACTTTTTGCTGCTATTGTTCCAACTATAACAATTAATGTACTTACAGGTTCAAATGACTTTTTTACTTCAAATAAAGGTTCTTCATCTGAAATTATTTTTTGTAAATTTTTAACATCTTCGACAAGTCCATTTAATTCGTAACTTCTGTCGTATGAAATACTACTATCTTGAAAATCATGAAGTTTCAATTGTTTGTTTGAAATATTATTTTGTTTATTAACATCATTAAGTTCAAAAAAATCAAATTCGCCATACAGAGAATTTATTCCATGTTCATTTTTTATGTAGGCATTATTAACTCTTGCAATTGGAGGAAAACGAAAATCATGTTCTTTATGTGAGGATATTATATTTGCATTAGTTTGATTTCTTGCGCTCTCTAAAAAAGATAAGGTCATTTGTTCATTATGTCTATCAATTTGGTCATTCATTAAAATTTTTGTAATTTTTTTCATGTATTTCCTTTGTGGTCTAACGTTTAAATTGAAGGTCGAAGCGATTTAACGGTTTGATATTAAAAATTTTAAATATATTTATGCGATATTAAACTTTCAAAATTTTCACAGAATAGCTTCGTTCTACTTCCAATGATTTGTTAGACTTGATATACTCTACAACTTGATTAATTCTCTTTATGCTTCTTAATATATCATCAATTATGCACATTATAAATAAAAATACAATAATTGATATAACTAGAAATAATATATTAACTATTGGTAAATCTACTATTG
>JABSON010000336.1 GCA_013215915.1 Campylobacteraceae bacterium
ACATACTTTTAAATGGTTTAATAATATGTCTTTCCTTTACTACTATTCATTTTTGCTATAAAAAAAACGGAAAAAGTAGTGTCTTATGTTCAAAATTAGCAGAAAATAAATGTGCCCCCTTAAAATCCAGTGCGCATGTGTTTCAATTAAGTAAAGAAACACTATGTTTTCCGAAAATTTCAAAAGAAAAATCAATAGTAAAGCAAGAATGAAAGACTTTGTCCAATTAATTATTTAAGATTATTTTTAGTGTCAAATATCTAGCTCATTGGAAGGCAAGAAAAAAAAAAGGAAAAAGCAGCATTATATTTGATTGTGGTAACAGTCTGTATAGCATAATCCAGCAAAGCAATATTTTTTCTCCCTAAATTATATGCTTATTAAAAACTGGGATTTTTTAAAGAATATTCGGGACTTTTATAAAACACTTTTTTACAGAATAAAATGAAACTAGGATTTAGGTGAACATTAATAGTTTGGAGGTGGGTGGGAGGGCACTTTATGATGAAAATTTTGTGTCTTCTTGAATAAACAATGATGAGGTTTCTAAAAGGAAAATAAAACTGTGGGAAATACAACAATCGCAAAAGTTCTCCAAAAAAAAGAATAAAGGATTTAATAGAAAATAAGAGAAATGCTAATTGCTGAAAAATTGTAATTTAGAATACACAATGAAGTATATTTTGGATATTTTCTTTCTCTCATACTTAATTTTAGCTACTTTAAAGTGAAAATCTAAATTTTTATTTTATTTGTTCATTTCCTAACTTTTGTCGCCTAAAGGATTTTGAGTTCTAAGAAGAAATTGATATAAAAGTTGCTAAGCAGTCCATAGTGTCATATGGGATTATAAAAATCGAAATTTACTTTTATGTTAATACATTTGTTTCCACTACATAGCAATAATATTTTATAGTCTTCATTTCCACTACAATCATTATAAGGTTGGCGAGTACCCATGTAGGTACAATATAATGAAATATATTGTTTAAAATTGATAATGTATCATTTTAAATAATTTATATTTTCATTATTGTTTTAAAATGTCCAAATTGTATTTAATATGAAACATATTTTTCTAGAAATTCGAGCTTGAAAAGTGTTTTATATATTGGGGTATATAAAATAAAAAAATTATACAATATATTTGTATATACCGAGTACATTTTTCCATTATATAATGATTGTAATGGTGAGTAAAAGATATAAATTTTAACCAAAAAAAATATTTATATAGCCATTTTCCCCGAGAACTAGTACAATAAAATCACTCCATGTTGCCATAGTATTCTTAATATAGGAAGGTATCTCAATAAGTAAAAAGAAATAATCAATGAAGAATGCTGGGGTTTCCAAATGGGTGTTTGAAGAACTACCAGTCAATAAACAAATATTCACATTATCAATTCCATAAATCATTAAAGTGGTCTGATAACTAGGATTATTTTTACTTTAAATACACTGAAGCGAATAGGGACACGGACTTCGTTGTAACTTACTGACTGTAAGAAATCAGTTAAAAAAAACATGATTTGTCAGAAAATTCTCAAGGTCTCAAAAAAATAATTCGAAGTGGTAAAATAGGATTTTCTTGAAGATTGTAATGTTGGCTTTCATATAAAAATATTTTTAAACATTCATCTAGAAATGGTCGTCTTTTAAGTTTAATAAATGGAAAAAAACCAAAAATAAAATAATTATTATTTGATATTGCTTTTGTATAATTTAAAAATCATCACATTCTTTATAACTTTTGGAGAAAATAATTATACAGAAACAAAGTAGATGCGGTAGGAAATTTGATAATGAACATTTTAATGTTGTTAAGCATAGCTGGTTACCTTGGGAATGAAATCCGATAGGTGGAGATTCCACTTAGGCAACACCATGTGATATATGATTGCAAGAATTCTCGAGTAGTAGGCTATATTAAATATTTAGAATTTTTAAATTAAATTTCGTATTTTAAAAAGATTTAGGGCCATCGATATTTCACTTGTATTCAAATATTTAATTGATTTTACACTTATTACACTATGTAACAAAAAAAATTACCAGTGAAAAAATCAACTTTTCTAAATCACTTTTTTATCATGATCCCGAATCTAGGATTCATTTTTCTGGAAGCAGTCCGAAAACCGCACAAATTGCAGTTAAAGTCGCCAAAATAGCACTTTTTGGCACTATTTGACCTCCCGTAGCAGCCAAATAAAAAAACGAGTTAAGCCGATTAATATTAGTTCAGTCAAAAAAATTAAGACTTTTATTCTCACTTGCACATTTTATTAATTGGTTCAATTTACGTTTTGGTTGTCAAAATTAGAGACAATATGTGTTTGAATGCGGCTGTCACATTGTTGATAGCGCTATTCAAGCACCTTCTTAGATTAGAGACTTTTAAATATGGTTTATGAGATTTTTAGTATTTTGAGCGTACTCCGTTCAAAGAAATATTCATAACTTT
>JABSON010000337.1 GCA_013215915.1 Campylobacteraceae bacterium
TTTTGATAATAATTCTAATAATGAAAAAATACATAAATATTTTGAAGATATTAGAAAAATAATAAAAGATAATAAAAAGGAATAAACTAGTATTTTTTTAAATTATTATCTAATGTTTTATAGTTCTTACAATGTATTTCTACAAAATTCCAAAAATTACTTGAATGATTTTTATGTTTTATATGCGCTAATTCATGAATAACCACATACTCTATTACATCAATAGGAAATTTCATTAAATTAATATTTAGTGAAATTGCATTTTTAAATGAACAAGAACCCCAACGTGATTTATTGTTTCTAAATTTTAATGAACTTGGATATAAATCCATTAAAAATGATTGTTTGTCTACTAAAATTGGAAGTAGTTTTTCTGCTTCATTTTTGTAAAATTCTATTAAATTAAAATTTTCATCATTATTATCATATATTTCACCTAAAAAATAATATTCTTTTTCAGATAAAGAATTATTTTTTTTATTATTCACATGTTTTAAAATCCAAGATTCTTTTTTTCTTATAAAATCTCTAGCATCATCGATAGAAAAGCTTTTATTAGCTCTTACTTGTAAATTTGAATGATCTAATATTCTTAAATAAATGTTTTTTAATCTATTTTTTTGCTCTAAAGAAACACAAAATGTTTTATTATTTATAATAATGTCGAAGTTCAATATAATCCTTAAGTTATCTTTTGATAAAATTTCTTAAATTATAACATTTAATAAAAGAATTTAGAGGGAAAAACTAATGACAATTGCAAAAAGAATGCAGAAATTATCTCCATCTGTAACAATGGCGATAACTGCTTTGGCAAGAGAATTAAAAGAACAAGGTAGAGATATCTTAAGTTTTAGTGCAGGTGAACCTGATTTTGATACACCTGAAGTTATTAAAAATGCTGCAATTGCAGCTATAAATAATGGTCATACAAAATACACAGCGGTTGAAGGCATTAAACAAACCAAACAAGCTATTATTAATAAGTTAAAAAGAGATCATGGAATAAATTATGAATTAGAAGATATTATAATATCTAATGGAGCTAAACATTCATTATTTAACCTTTTTCAAGCAATTATAGAAGAAGGTGATGAAGTTATTATTCCTGCACCTTATTGGGTTACATATCCAGAACAAGTTAAATTTTCTGATGGTATTCCAGTTTTTATTGAAACAGATGAAAGCAATGGTTTTAAAATTACAGCAAAACAGTTAAAAGAATCAATCACGAGTAGAACTAAAGTATTATTATTAAATACACCATCAAACCCAACTGGATCTATTTATTCAAAAAATGAATTAATTGAATTAGGAAAAGTTTTAGAAGGTAGCGATATTATAGTATTTTCAGATGAAATGTATGAGAAAATTATTTTTGATAATAAAGAATTCACAGCTGCTGCACAAGTAAGTAATGACATGTTTAAAAGAACTGTTACTATTAATGGTTTAAGTAAATCAGCTGCAATGACAGGATGGAGATTTGGTTATTTAGCATCTCCTAAAAAAGATTTAATAAAAGCAATGATTAAACTTCAAGGTCAATGTACATCAAATGTAAATGCCATGACTCAACATGCAGCTATTGTTGCACTTGATGGTGGAGCTGATGAAACATTAAAAATGATGAATACAGAATTTGAGAAAAGAAGAAATGTAGCTTTAGAAAAATTCAATAATATTAATGGACTTTCTTGTTATAAACCAGATGGTGCATTTTATTTATTTGTAAATATTAAAGAACTATCAAATGATTCTATGGACTTTTGTGCAAAACTTTTAGAAAAAGAAGGTGTGGCTGTTGTTCCTGGTTTAGCATTTGGAGCGGAGGGATATTTTAGATTCTCATTTGCAACTGATTTAGAATCAATTGTAGAAGGTATTAATAGAATTGAAAAGTTTGTAAAAGAAACTTTTTAATGACCTTACAAAAAAAAGCAACACTAGTTTCAACTACTGTTGCTTTTTTACTTTCAATTATAAAACTCATTGCTGGAATTCTTTCAGGAAACCTAGCCCTACTTGCTTCTGCAATTGACTCCATTTTAGATATGTTTGTATCAATTTTTAACTATTTTGCTATTGTTACTTCTGAAAAACAAGAAGATAAAGACTTTAATTATGGTCGTGGAAAAATTGAAGCACTCGCTTCATTACTTGAGGGTTTAATAATTACATTTTCAGGTATATTTTTACTTTATAAAGCTTATGAAAAATATATAAAGAACGAAAAATCTTTATATTTAAATGAATCTTTAATAATTATGATAATTTCATTATTTGCAACAATATTTTTAGTTTTATATTTAAATAAAGTTGCAAAGATAACAAAGTCTATGGTAATTAAAGCAGATGCCATGCATTACAAAGTAGATGTATACTCAAATCTTGCAGTATTATTATCACTTATTTTAGTATCTTTAACTTCTTATGAGATTATTGACGTAA
>JABSON010000338.1 GCA_013215915.1 Campylobacteraceae bacterium
TATATTTGACATCCAAGAACAATCTATATAGTTCTTTCAAGCTCAAGGAGATCGGGACCACAAATCATCCCCGATTTGGCGGCACCTCGGAGAGTGGCCGTCGCGGTATTGTGCGGAATTTAATTCGGCGGCAAAAGTTGTATGACAGGACCAATTCCGAGTTTTCCACGCCGGCCCGTTTCGATTAGTATAACTGGCATAAATGAACCTTCTTAGGCCTTTCAACTTACATCCTCTATGATAAGAATTATTTTGCGATAAGATAAAGATTCCTAAATTATTTTCCGGATCAAAATAATGTATATTTTTCAAATTTTTTAATTGTGGCAATTGCTTGTAATCCAAAAAACTCTTTAATTCAACATGTTCAGCAATTCCTAATTGCCCCCCTTCAAGAATAGTTTCGTCTCCAAAATAAATCAAAAAATGTATAATTCTTCCGCGAGTATCACAGTGCCACGGATTTTCATAACCATCTACCGATTCGGCCACATGCATTACCAGTTCTGAATTATCAAACTCACCTATAAATCCCTTCTCCCCAGCCGAATCCAAATCAAATTTTTGTGCGATAAATTGTCTAAATTCGAGGGAATTAAACGCATCAAACAATTCTTTAAAATGGGCATTAATTTTAGTGTAATTATGATTTTTAAGTTTAATTTCAATATTATTTCTATGAACTTGTCCAGCATTAGTAGTGTTAAATTTCGAAAAATCAGGCCATGTCGCTTTTAAATCTTGGTATAAACCCTCCTTTATCAAATTATGTGATTTAAAAACGGGAAAAGCAAACGGGTATTTTTCTATTGAATCTAAACTGACCATTTAAACAGAAAGTATATGTTGTTTAAATGGACACACAATCCCGAAGAAATTAATTTCGCTTAAGAGAATTATAGAATTCTTTAATATAGGAATTAATAGCAAACATTCCTAATTTTGAATAATGATTTGTATCAATAGTTCCATTTATTGTTTCAAAATAATCTGTTATCATATTGTGTTTTTTTCTCATGTCTTCTTTAATAACTTCAAAAGGTTTAATATGAAAAATATTTAAATTACTATTATCCTTTATAAAATACTCAATATATTTTTCTAATAACATTCTACTTTGAATAAACGAATTATTGTTACTTTTAAGACTAACACTATCTTTTTTCCGCAATCTAATCTTTCCATTAATCTTATAGACCTTATTTTCAAAATTATTTGATACCCATCTGTCTTCACCATTACAATCTACGATTTCTTTATAGTTATGGATGGGTAGATTAATATGGGAAATTAAAATTATAATTTCTTTATTTTTTAATAATTTACATATGTCATTTAATCCTTTTATAAAATCTTTTTCCTTTTGAACATCATAGTTATGGTCTTTATTTAATATTCTACTCCAATGAATAATATTGTCGTCTTTATCCTTCCATATTTTTAATGAACATAATTCGATTAATATGACTTGGGATTTATTAAATTTGTTAAGTATATTGGTACTAAATCTAAAGTTTTCTTTATGTACGGACGAAATATGTTTGTTTTCTATTAATTCTTGTATAAATATTTTTGTTTGTTCTGTATTATGACTTGTATCTCCACATCCCTGAGGTCCTGTATCTGCTCCAACGCGACAACTACCAAATCTTATCATATATAACTATAAGAAATAATAAAATGTAAAAAATATTTCTTCCGCCCACTAGTCAACGAGAAAAGACAAAGAACTTTCAAGTAATGTAGACCTACCTTCATTAAAGACAAGTATACTACATCGCATATGGCTCAAAATATAAAACTAGCAATTTTTGATTTTGATGGAGTGTTTACAGATGGTAATATATACTTCGATCAACAGGGTAATCCGATTAAAAAATATAACACTCGAGATGCTGTGGGATTAAGGTTATTAAAGAATTGTGATATCAAGATTGGAGTAGTTTCGGGCTATAAAGATAATAACTCACAACGGAAAATTCTAGAACATTTAGAATGCGATTATATATCATTAGGAAGTCCCCAGGAAAAGTTAGAAACCATTAAAGAGTGGGCTTGTAATCTTGATATTTCTCTTCAACACGTATCATTCATGGGAGACGATCATATCGATTTAGAAAGTCTGACGAAAGTAGGGTTTTCAGGATGTCCAAAAGATGCTGCCCGCGAATGTTTAGAAATCGTTGATTTTATTTCCGAAAAAAAGGGGGGGGAAGGTTGTATTCGCGAGTTTTGTGAGGAAGTGGTGAAGAGAAGAAACAAACTGACTATAAGTGGCCTCATATGTGTTAAATATCATTCATCAAGACTTCCTTTTAAAAATATTAGGAAATTTGGCAATACAACATTGTTAGATTTAAAAATAAAGAAACTCTTATCTCTTGACTTTTTGGATGAAGTTATTATTAATACTGACTCTCCATACATAATAAACTATGTAC
>JABSON010000339.1 GCA_013215915.1 Campylobacteraceae bacterium
GGGGATATTGATCTTGAATACTACAACTTAAAATTTAGAGGGTAAATTATTCCGACAGCGGATCTTACAAACTATAAAATATCATGAGGAAAATTCCCAAAATCTTTTATATGTGTTATAGACATTTCATGATTGAGAATTCATTGGTAGATTTTTTCAGTTCCAGATATATTGAACATAATAATGACTTAGTATAATTTTAATATGGGAAGTTTTATTTTTATATAATTTTTGAACAAAATTCTACATTGACTTACACGTCGTTAGCACAAACTAAGGATGTAATTTTGTACATTTGACTATTCCGGGTGTCTGGGAAGTTTGAGATCCTGGTTGCCCTTTGAAGGTCAGATATTTCTAGGGAACCCACAGTACTGCATTCCCTCGATTTATCTACGGTTTTTGTAGTATAAGAAATTCTTGGATTAACAAATAATTAATAAATATGGTACATATCTTCCCATGACAAACAAATATCTTACTTAGGAATATCTCAACTAGCAAGTAAAAAATTATAAATTAAAATATATTTGAAACACTTATTAGCAATACTGACGCATTCAGTAAATGAGAGTTTCAAGTATAGTTTGCGGCAACAATTTGGCAGGATAACAATAAATATTATCTGGTACAACACTTTATAAAATATTTAGGGTATTAATTTTATCGAAATTTGATTTTTAGGATTCTCAATTAATATTTTCGATGTTAAATATATATGAAAAATTTGGGTTTCAGTTCAATTGCACATTGAAGTGAATCCGTAATATTAAT
The DNA here is from genome assembly GCA_013215915.1 of Campylobacteraceae bacterium. Taxonomy (GTDB): domain Bacteria; phylum Campylobacterota; class Campylobacteria; order Campylobacterales; family Arcobacteraceae; genus NORP36. The sequence goes on from JABSON010000339.1 coordinate 775, forward strand.
TTTTGAATATGATGGATCAGTTGTTTCATTTGTTTTGACATTAATTATAGTAATTATTTGGAGCATGTTTTTTCTAGGTCTTCTGGGAATACTAATTTGTGCACTAAGTATTACAGGAGAGACTGTGTATTGTAAATATATTAGATTTTAAATAAGCTTTTCGTATATTTATATTCAGAATTTTTACATCATGATTAAAAAATTTGGGAAGAAAAATCTTATTAAAAATGCTTCAGGACATTAGTTTGGAACTTTTATTTATTTTTTGGACTTTTTAGTCAGATATAGTTTCGTGGGGACTCAAAAATTTTGCGACACAATAAATAGTCTGTTCATGTAAAGACACCAATACTATAATGATAATTTATATGTGATCTTATCTATTTGTATTATTATACGATATGAGGTAAGATATAATTGAGAGTTGCTCAATTACAGTATATAGCTGGCAGACGATATTGATCAAAATACACTTTATCGGGATCTCTTCTCTCTATCAATATAGTAATGTATTTTTTAGAAAATTAGGGTTTAACTATGTAGGTACTTAATAATATAATATGGTGAATATGAGTTAGGAGTTATCTTTGGTTGTTTTTATTGTAGAACCCTGGTAGGCTACTGTTGATAAGTAGGATACTTATTGGGAGAGTTTTACGTGGGTGAAGATGTAATCAGGCCTTTTGGGTAGGTGAAATCTGACCGACTGAGACTCGTTTCTGCTTTAGATAGACTTTATATGCTTTTGACTAGGATGTCTCCTTGATTATTTTTTATGGGAATTTTTAATGGGATTTTTAAATATAAATATAAAGTCATAATTGCCTCTAGTCCGGTAGGTGGAACCCATCTGATAGACCCACTGGGGGAGAAGATAGGGATACTTACTATGCGATGCAGGGGTATAAATGTGTGGGCCTCTAACTGAATGTCAGTATGGAGGCTCATAGTTATAGCTCCAATGGACTGGCTGTAGTTGAGGCTAGGTTTGGAGGTAAATTGTGTTTTTTCTTTTTATTCTTTGTAGTGAGTTCAAGAGATCCCGCTGGAGTAACCCTAGTTTCGGTAGATATTGCCAAATGTTACAAATTCAAATTTGGCAACATTTACCGAAATAGACCTACGAAATGGGTATGTCTTCGCAGGTAACGGCTGTGTCCGAGCCTGGTAGGCATGGTAATGATTGTCATGATTTTGTTAAACATGACAATTAATGTACTTAAATTTTTTCAGTAATAGAATGTATATGGTATTTTTCAAACTTAATATACTTAATTTTGAATTATTGTTAAAAAAATTTGAATACATGTTACAAATGGTATGTCAGCGAGATATAACTGATATAAACATTATCAGGTATATTACGGCGACATACCAATTATTAATTTTGTTTTATTTTGATGTGAATGAATGTATTAAGGAGACACGTCAGCAGAATGGACATAAAATTACATATTGTTCCATTATTTTTCGCACATTCTGGCGAGGTGTCATGAGTAAATGTGAACACAAGGTATGAAAGAGGAGATTTTATATAGAATGTATGTTAATGATACATATGTAATTAGAATGAATGTATAATATTTATATTAAAAACTATAAAAATAAAGACCAAAGGCAACTTCTCCTGACCTTAGGTTTATACTA
>JABSON010000034.1 GCA_013215915.1 Campylobacteraceae bacterium
AAGTCTTAAATATTCAGAAATTTTTACTAAATATGAGTGTATTTTAAATCTAGGATAAGCATTTTTTAGTTTTTTTAATATTACAGGATTATTTTCTTCATAATCAATAATATCTTGGAATTTAGGGATGGAAACTGAGACAGCATGAATATTATTCATAGGTAAACTTTGTCCTAAATTTATATGCTTAAAGTTTTGATTATTCATACTATCTCATTTTTGAATAGATTATAACAAGTTTTTTTCTAATATTTAAGAAAAAAACTTTTTATATTATAATTTTTTAAAAATTGATTTTGTAACTATAAGTTCATATGTATAACCAGAACCATAATCAAGGTCTGTTTTTAAAATTCCACTTGCAATAATTTTATCAGCTATTCTAATATTAGCTTGTTTTGATCTGAAAATTAATTCATCTCCATTTTTATCTTTAATATGAACCCAATTTGAATCCATAATATTTAATGATATTTTTGTAATTTCTCCAATAATTTTGATATGTCTATTATTATAAAGAGATTTTTTATCTTTTAAATCTAATACTGTAACTTCAATAGCAGCAGAGTTTTCTTCTTTTATATTTGTTATATCATTTTTCACAAAAGAAGCTAATGATGGTATAGTATTTACACTTATTTTTTTTTCTATTTTTTCATTGTTTTTTTTATATAGTTTTGCAAATAAAATATTTTTAAATTTTTTATTTAAAGTTTTACTTGTAAAATCTTTCATCCACATTTGAGCTTGAACTTCAATATTATCATTGATTTGTATTTTATATTCGCTAATAGCAGCCCAAAATATTTTATTTGATGTTTTGATCTTAATATAAGAATAACCAGCACTATTTACTGTTTCTAGTACTTTCCCTTTGTATATTTCATTTTTTGCTTCTAAATTTAATATAAGAAATAAAAAGATGAATAATATTTTATTAAACATTATAAAGCTTTAAATACAGCATCAACTAAAATTACTTTATATTTATAGTTATAACCATAATCTACATCAGTTAAAATAATACCTTTTGTTTTAACTTCTTGTCCTACATATAATCTATCTTCACTTGTTCTAATAATAAGATCATTACCCTTTTTATCTTGTAAATGAATCCAGTTAGTATTCATAATATTAGATGATATTTTTGTAACTTTACCTTCTATTTCAACTAATTTTGTTTTATACTTTTTAGGATTTTTTAATAATTCATTGATATTCGTTTTCACACCATTTTTATTATACGTTACATCTTTTTTCTTATGAGCTTTTATAAATTGTTCTTTTGTAATTCGTTTATAATTAGAAGAATCATTTTTATTTTTAATTACTCCAAATATAACATTTTTAAAAGTATAATTTAAAGATTTACTTGTATATTCTTTTGTTCTCATTTGCTCTTCAATTGTAACTTTATCACCAACTTTAATATCCATACCTGGAACTGCTGCCCATAATGTTTCTTTTTCTGTTTTAACTTGTAAATAAGTATATCCACCAGCTTTTTTAATTTCTAATACTTTACCTTGAATATTCTTTTTTTCTTTTTTCATATCTTGAGCATTTGCAAAAGATAAAAATAAAGAAATAAACAGTGCACATGAAATAATTTTTCTAAACATATAGTTTCCTTAACTTTAATATCTAATTATTTTACTTAAATTTATATATATTTATTTTGTTTTGAGTCAAGAATCTGGCTTAAATATGAAAAGTAAATAAAAAACTTACAAAACCCTAAAATTAAATGAATTAGAAGTATATACAGATTTTTTTGATCTTAATGAAAACTTATATCAAAAACTGGAAGCAAGTCCTTTAATAGGAGCTAAATTATTATCTTTTAATAAATCTGCTTTTGATGAAGTAGCTTTAGATTATGAAAAAGCTTTAAATGAAGATTTTGTTAAATTTATTAATGGTGAATACTTATTAAAAAACTCTCAGACTTATTCTATGGCAAATACAGGACATCAATTTGGATATTTTGTGCCACAATTAGGTGTGGAAGAGCTATTAATTTAGGAAGTACAAATAAATGGAATTTACAAACAAAAGCTTCAGGACTTACAAGATATTCAAGGAAGATATTCTTATACTAACCAAGCTTATGTTGCTAAATGGAACTTAGAAGTTTTAGCTAAAACTTTGGATAGTATTTGTGATGAGACAAAAAGATTAAATTATTTAGAGACATTTTTTTATCAACATGAAAAAGTTTATTTAGAACTTATGTGTAAAAGAATAGGTTTAGATTATACACTTGTAGATGATTATTATCTTGATACAATTATTTCTTTATTGGAAAGTTTAGAAAAATCAAAAGCTGATTATAATTGGTTCTTTTATGAATTAAGTAAACTAAAATCTTATGAAGATATTTCATCTGTTTTAAATATTGCTATTTATCCTAAATACTTAGAATCATGGTTTAAGTCTTATTTGAAAATAGTAAAAAAAGACAATATTAATATAGAAGATAGATCAAAAAAATGTTTAAAATTAATCCAGAATATATAATTAAAAATTATATCTTACAAGATGCGATAGATGCAGCTAAAGAAGGTGATTATACTTTGACTAATGATTTGTTAAATATTGCTCAAATCCTTTTGATGAGCATGAAAAGTATGAATCTTATACTCCTTTAAAATACGCTAATATAAAGCTTTCTTGCTCTTCATAACGTAATGAACTAGCAGTTTTAACTGTTGATTTTTACACTTATCAAAAATAATATGTACAGAACTAAGCATCTTAAATGACCTTATTAATTAATTATCTATTATTGTTTTTAAGACCCTTCCTAAGAAAATGAATTCTCATAATTATGATAAAGTAAATAAAGTTTCTTCTTAATTGTTCTTCATCTCAATAAATAATACTACTTTTATATTTTAATAATAATTTATCTATCTAATTCCCTCTAATACTAATGTTTATGTATTCAAGATTATGAATAAGATATGCTTTTTAAGTACTTGTTTTTGAATAATATATTCAGAAGTGTTTATAAATAGTAAGTATATTGTTTTTAATTAGATAAAATAAACTCCATTGTTTCATACTTATAAGTAATATTAAATATGACTATAATGAGCTTTTTAAGTAAAATAATTATGAATATGTAAAATAATAATAATCACAAATTCACTAGAGAAAAGTATATCTTTTTTTAACATAATTCTTACAAATTATTTATATTGACTAGAAGTCAAAATTAATTAATCCTTAAGTTTGCTATTGTTATACTTCTTTTTTATGACCGACGGTCAGTCAAAAGGAGTAAAATTGCCAAAAATTGTAAATAAAGATGAAAAAAGAAGAACGATAGCCCTTTCTTGCGTTCCTTTGCTAGAAGAAGTAGGGATCAAAAAGTTAACTGTTGCTCAAGTTGCTAAAAAAGCAGGTATTGGAAAAGGTACGATATATGAATACTTTGAAAATAAAGATGATATTATTTTTGAGATTATTAATATTCATATTGAGAACCATGATGTAGAGTTTTTTAATAAAATAAAAGAAGCAAAAAGTACAAAAGATAAAATAGCTTGTTTTTTTTATTTTGTAATTAATAAAAGTGAAGAAAACACAAAACATTTTAATGGATATCGAGAGTATTTATCTGTTGTTTTATCAAATGATAATGAAGCATATTTAGAATTTAATTCTAATAGAGACTGTTTTTTATTAGATGAAATGAAAAATATTATAGATGAAGGAATAAAAAATAAAGAGTTATTACCAATAGCTATTAAATTTGTTGATTCATTAATGGTTTTTCATAAAGGTTTAGTTTTATTAAGAATGTCTACAAAAGATTATGATGCAAAAGAATCTTTCGAAGATTATATAAATAACTTATTTGATTTAATAGAGATTAAATGATTAATAAAAAATATGAAAGAGTGGTTTTTTCATTTTTTATGTCATTAATTATGTCTTTTATTATGTCATTTATAATTTCGTATATAAACTTAGGTTTTGTAGAGAACTTTGTATCTTTATGGTTAGAAGCTTTTATAAAAGCTTTTGCATTTGCTTTCCCTATTATTTTTTTAGTAGGTGGAGTAGTTAGAAAATTAACATTAAAAATAATAAAAGAGGAAAAATAAAATGTATAAGAATATAATATTATCACTAATTTTTGTTTCATCAATATTTGCAGAAGGAAGACCTGCTTTAGTTGAAACAAGTACAGTTAAATTACAAGAAGTAAACCCATTACAAGAATTTTTAGGATCGGTAAGTTTTTCAAATAATTCTGTATTAGCTGCAAAAAATCCAGGTTTAGTTGAAAGAATTTATTTCAAACTTGGAGATAAAGTAAAAAAAGGTCAAGTTCTAGTAAGAATTGATTCAAAACTTATTAATGCTCAAATAATAGCTGCCAAAGCTAATTTAAATATTGCTAAAAAAGAAGAAGTTTCTTCATCTAAAGATTATACTAGATATAAAAAACTATTAGAGAGAAAATCAATTACTCAAAAAGAGTATGACGATGCACTTTTAAATACTGCTTCTAAATCTTCAAAAGTTTTAGCTTTAAGCGCAAAACTAAACGAACTAATAATTCAAAAAAGTAGAAAAACAATTAGAGCTCCATTTTCAGGTGTAATAGTTGAAAAATTTGTAAATATTGCTGAATGGTTAAATGCTGGATCTAAAGTTTTAAGGATTGTAGATACTTCAAAACTTGAACTTACATTTTTTGCAGATATTTCATATGTAGAAGGTTTAAAAAATACTAGTAATTATAATGTTCTTATTAATAACAAATCATATAAAGCAAAACTTCAAGCAGCAATTGTTTATGGAGATAAAAAAACTAGAACTTTTCCAATTAAATTTACAGCAAACGTAGATAAAACATTTATTTTTGAAGGTCAAGAAGCAAAAATTAAATTAAGTAAAAGTAAAAAGATTACAGCTTTAGTAGTTCCTAGAGATGCAGTTATAAAAAGATTTGGTGCTAATATGATTTTTATCAATAATGAGGGATCAGCGTTAATGTCTCCTGTTCAAATTATTTCATATGCAGGAAAAAATATTGCAGTAAGCGCAAAAGGTTTAAAAGAAGGATCAGAAGTAATTACTAAAGGTAATGAACGAGTATTCCCAAAACAAGCCTTAAAAGTAATTAACAAATAAGGCTGATGAATGGATTTAATTAAATTTTCTATAAAAAACCCCGTTACAATTATTGTTTCTGTATTAATTGTTGTTTTATTTGGTTTTATTTCTTTAGGTAACTTACCTTATCAATTAACACCATCTGTTTCAACACCAGAAATTAAAATTACAACAGTATGGCCAGGTGCAACTCCTTATGAAATTGAGAGAGAAATAATTGAAGAGCAAGAAGATGCTTTAAAATCATTAAATAATTTAACTAATTTTGAATCAACTTCAAAAGATAATTATTCTGAACTTACTTTAACATTTAAATTAGGTACAAATTTAAGAGCTGCATTACAAGATGTATCAAATAAATTAAGTGAAGTACAATCTTATCCCTCAGGTGTAAAAGAGCCTCGAATTGAAAGTGCTTCTGCATCTCCTGTTATTTGGATGATGTTACAAACAAAAAACGATAATGCTCGACATATTGATGAGTATAAAACATTTTATGATGATGAAATTGAACCAGCTTTAAAAAGAGTTGATGGAGTTGCAGGAATCATGGGTGGTGGTGGAAGAAAACAAGAAATGCAAATTGTTTTTGAACCAAATAAACTAGCTTCTTATGGTTTAAGTGCTCAAGAAGTAATTAGAACATTACAAGATGCAAATGTTGATGTTTCAGCAGGTGTTTTAAATCTAGATAGACATGCATATAGAATTAGAACAGTAAATAAATTTACATCAGTAAAAGATATTGAAGATGTTATTTTAATTTCTAATAGAGAACAAAGAATACACGTATCTGATATAGCAGCAGTTAACTTTGGATATGAAAGCGCAAAAACTGTTGCTATGTTCTTAGATAAAGATGGTATTTTTATTGGGATTCAACCAAATAGCGATGTTAATATTGTTAAATTAACAAATGATGTTGAAAAAGTTGTAAATGATTTAAATACTAATATATTAAATGATAAAGATTTAAAATTACAATGGATTTATGATCAAAGACCATATATTGTAGGAGCTGTTGATTTAGTTAAAGAAAACATTGGTATTGGCGCATTTTTAGCAATCTTTATTTTAGTATTATTCTTAAGAGCTATTTCTCCTACTGCTGTAATCTCAGCTGCTATTCCTATTTCTGTAATAGGTACTTTTATAGTTCTTGATATGATGGGTAGATCTTTAAATACTATTTCATTAGCAGGTATTTCATTTGCTGTTGGTATGTTAGTGGATTCAGCTATTGTAGTATTAGAAAACATTGATAGACATAGAAAAAATGGTGAGAGTATTGCGGATGCTGCATATAAAGGTGCAAGTGAAGTATGGGGTGCATTAATTGCTTCTGCTTTAACTACTATTGCCGTATTCTTACCAATTGTATTTTTAGAAGATGAAGCAGGTCAATTATTTAAAGATATTGCAATTGCAGTTACTGCTTCAGTTACTTTCTCGTTATTTGTATCAATTTCAGTTATTCCAATGTTATGGAAAAGCCTTGCTTCTTTATCTACAAAAGAACCTAAAGATACTGGAAAACTTGTTGACTTTGGAAATAAACTTGTAGATATTATTATGAGTATTGTTGAGATGTCTTTAAAAAATATTAAAACTAAAATATTTACTATTGTTTCACTTGCAATGTTTTCAGCTGGAATAATTTATGTTTTATTTCCAAAACTTGATTATTTACCACAAGGAAATAAAAACTTAATTTTTAATATTTTAATTGCACCTCCTGGCTTATCTTACAACGAAAGATATGAAATGGGTTCATATTTAATGAAAAGTGTTGAAAAGAATATTAATAAAGATGTAGATGGTGTTCCTGGTATGGATAGAGTATTTTTTGTATCTTTTGGAGACTTTAACTTATTTGGTGCAACATCTATGCACGAAACTAGAGCAAAAGAGTTAATTCCATTTTTTGCACCAATTGTTAATTCAATGCCATCAGTATTTGGAGTATCTCTACAATCAGGTGTATTTGAACAAGGAATAGGTGAGGGTAATACAGTAAATATTGATATCTCAGGTGAAAAGATTTCTGATATAGCAAACATTGGTGGACAGTTATATGGAGCTACTATGGCTTCTCTAATAGGAAGTCAAGTAAGACCAATTCCATCTGTTGAGTTAATATATCCAGAAGTTAAAATTAAAGCTAATAATGATGCGTTAAGAGCTTTAAATATGAGTGCACGTGACCTAGGTATTGTAATTGATGTAGTAATGGATGGAAGAGTTATTGGTGACTTTGAACAAGATGGTAAGAAAAAAATTGACTTAGTTTTTAAAGCTAATGAAAAAAACATTCAAACACCACAAGATATTATGAGTACACAAATAGCAGTTGGAAATACAGTTCTTCCTATTTCATCTTTAGCTACGTATGAAAATACTTCAGGTATATCAGAAATACGACATTTAAATGGTAAAAGAACAATTACTCTGCAAGTTACACCTCCTCCTGGCATGACTATTGATGAAGCAATTAAAAAAGTTTCTTTTATGTTAGAAGGCATGAAGAAAAAAGGAATTATTACAGAATCGGTTGATATTAATTTATCTGGTACTGCTGATAAACTATCAGTTACGATTGCACTTTTAATGCAGAATTTTATTTTAGCTTTAGTAATTGTATATTTACTTATGGCTGCATTATTTGGTAACTTCTTATATCCTATAGTAATTATGTTTACTGTGCCTCTTGCTACTGCTGGAGGGTTTTTAGGACTTGCATTAACTAATACATTCTTATCTCCTCAGCCTTTAGATGTATTAACTATGTTAGGGTTTATTATATTAGTTGGTATTGTTGTTAATAATGCAATTTTAATTGTACATCAAAGTTTAAATTATATTAATAATGAAAATATGGAACATAAAAAAGCAGTTTTAGAAGCTACAAAAACAAGAATTAGACCTATTTATATGTCTTCACTTACTTCAATTTTTGGAATGTTACCTTTAGTATTAGTACCAGGTCCAGGAAGTGAGTTTTATAGAGGATTAGGTTCAGTAATTACTGGTGGATTAGCATTTTCAACAATATTTACAATTTTTGTAACACCAGCTTTATTAATGTTTTTTATTAGATTAGAAAAAAGATTTACTTTATCTAAAAGAGATAAAGCACATAAAATAAATACACAGTCTTAAAGGAAAAAGAATGAAATTAACACGCTTATCATTATTATTATCTTTTTCACTTGTATCTTTAAATGCTCTGACTTTGCCTGAGGCTATTTCAAAAGCTTTAGTTTCAAATCAAGATATTTTAATTCAAGAAGAAAAATATAAAATTACAAAAGAAGAAAACTCTAAGAGTATTTCTTCTTTTTTACCAAAAATAGATTTATTATATTCATATAATAATAAAAAAACAAAAAATGAAGCATCCAAAAAGGATTCATTTGCATCTGCTAAAATCTCTTATAATTTATTTAATGGATTTAAAGATTTAAATGCAAGTAAAACTTCAGGACATTTAAAAAAAGCTCAAGTTTATAAACTTGCTGCAAAAAAAGCTGATATTATTTTAGAAGTAAAAAAAGCTTATATTTCTTATTTAAACTTAGAAAAGAATGTACAAAGTGCTAAGAGTGCTTTAGTATTATTTGAAAAACAATATAAAGATAGTCAAAGTAAATATGAAGAAGGCTTATTAGCTAAAAATGATTTATTAAAAGTTCAAGTTAATACGTTAGAAACAAAACAAAATCTTAATAAAGCTAAATCTGATTTAAAAATCTCTAAATATATTTTGGCTAAATTAATGGGTTTAGATAATATTGATTCTGAAAACATAAAAGATTTAAAAATTTCTACTTTTAAGAATAAAACATATTCTGTAAATGATTTAGAAAATAGAAGTGAAATTAAATCTTTACAATCTTTGGTTGATGCATCTTCTTCAAGTCTATCTTCTAATAGATCATCTTTTTATCCAAAACTTGATGCTTCATACTCTTTTAATAAATATGGCAATGAATTTTCTTTAAATGAAGATTCTCAAAATGTAGCTAATCTTACAGCTTCTTGGAATTTATATAATGGTGGATCAAATAATTCATCTTTAAAAATCTCTAAAATGAAAATGAATGAAAGTAAAATTTTATTAAATAAACTAAGATTAGATATTAAAGTTCAATACTTTAATGCTTTATCAGCTTTAGATTTATCAAAAGAGAATTTAGAAATTTCTTTTTTATCTTTAGAACAATCAAAAGTAAATTATGAAATTGTTTCAAATAGATTTAACGAAGGTGTATCTACTGCAACTGACTTAATTGATGCAAATTATTTATTAACAAAAGTAAGACAAAGATATTATAATGCTTATTATTCTAAATTTTTAGCTTATTCTAACTTAGATAGAATCACTCAAAAAAACTAAATACTAATGGTAATTATTGATAATAATTACCATTACTTTTAAGCTCAAAGCACTTGTGTATAATGCATACAAGAATATCAAAATAATAATTTTATTTTAAAATAACTCTACTTATACATAAAAATTAGTTATAATTATTTATAAAATATTTGGAGTATTAAATGAAAAAAATTACTGAAAATGACATAAAACAAAGTGTAGCAGATGCTATTCAATATATATCTTATTATCATCCTGAAGACTTTGTTAAAGCAATGGTTGAAGCATATGAGAATGAAGAATCAGAAGCTGCCAAAAATGCAATTGGACAAATTCTAATTAATTCAAAAATGTGTGCAATGGGTCATAGACCTTTATGTCAAGATACAGGTTCAATTAATGTATTTGTAAAAGTTGGATTAAATGCTCCATTAGAAATAACAAAAGAACTAGACGATATTATTAATGAAGGTGTAGCTTTAGGATATAAAGACCCTATTAATAAATTAAGATATTCAATAGTTTCTGATCCTGCTGGAAAAAGAATAAATACAAAAGATAATACACCTGCTGTTATTCATGTTTCTGTAAACAATGGGAATACTATTGACATTACTGTTGCTGCTAAAGGTGGTGGTAGTGAAAATAAATCTAAATTTGCTGTTTTAAATCCAAGTGATTCAATTTATGACTGGGTTATGGAAAATGCTAGAAATATGGGTGCTGGTTGGTGTCCTCCTGGAATTATTGGTATTGGAATTGGTGGTAACCCTGAAAAATCAATGTTATTAGCAAAAGAATCTTTAATGGCTGAGGTTAATATTCATGAGCTTAAAAAAAGAGGTCCACAAACTGCTTTAGAAGAGTTAAGACTTAGACTTTATACAGATATTAATAAAATAGGAATAGGTGCACAAGGATTAGGTGGACTTACAACTGTATTAGATGTTAAAATCTTAGATTATCCCTGTCACGCCGCCTCGCTACCAGTGGCTATGATTCCTAACTGTGCAGCTACAAGACATATACATTTTGAATTAAAAGGTGATGGTCCAGCTGTATTTAAAAAACCAAACTTAGATTTATGGCCAGATTTAGAATTACCAATGGATACTATTAAAAAAGTAAATATTGCAGATTTAACACAAGAGAATTTATCTCAATTTAAATCAGGTGATACTCTTTTATTAACAGGTAAAATTTTAACAGCAAGAGATGCAGCTCATAAAAAAATAGTTGAATATAGAAATGCTGGAAAAGCTTTACCTAATGGTTTAGAGCTAAAAGATAGATTTATTTATTATGTTGGACCAGTTGATCCCGTAGGTTCTGAAAAAGTAGGACCAGCAGGACCAACTACAGCTACAAGAATGGATAAATTCACAAAAGATATGATGGAAATTGGTATTTTAGGAATGATTGGTAAAGCTGAGAGAAAACAACCTACAATTGATTTAATTAAAGAATATAAATCAATGTATTTAATTGCTACAGGTGGTGCTGCTTATTTGATTTCTCAAAGTATTAAAGAATCTAAAGTTGTTGCATTTGAAGAAATGGGAATGGAAGCTATTTATGAATTTGATGTAGTAGATATGCCTGTTACTGTTGCAGTTGATACTGAAGGCGTATCAATTCATACAACAGGTCCAGCTAAATGGAGAACTATTTAAACAAAAGGGGTTTCGGCCCCTGCGGTTTTAAATTAAATGAATATTATTTAAGCCATATATAAATATCTTTTTAGGTATTTATATATGGCTTTTTTTATGACTATTTCCAATATTGTTAAAGTCTAAATTATAAGTAGCATATACTAAGTAACTTCTCTAAGATGATATAAGCTCTAATTAGCTAAAATACGGCAATTAAATAAGAGTTACATAATCAAAAGGTTTATAATAATGAGTGAGAGTAAAGATTTTTTACGTACAATAGTTGAAGAAGACTTAAAGTCAGGCAAAAATAATGAGGTTATTACTAGGTTTCCACCCGAACCTAATGGTTTCCCACATATAGGACATGCTAAGTCTATATTTATAAACTTTGGAATTGCACGTGATTATAATGGTCATTGTAATTTAAGAATGGATGATACTAATCCAACTAAAGAAGATACTAAATATGTAGATGCTCTTAAAGATGCAGTAGAATGGTTAGGTTTTGAATGGAATGGTAATGTACATTTTACATCTGACTATTTCCCTAAGATTTATGATTATGCTATTGAACTTATTAAAGATGGTAAAGCATATGTAGATAGTCTTACAGAAGAAGAAATACGTGAATATAGAGGAACTATTAATACTCCTGGAAAACGTAGTAAATTTGCTCAACGTTCTATTGAAGAAAACTTAGACCTTTTTGAAAGAATGAGAAATGGTGAGTTTAAAGATGGGGAACATATTCTAAGAGCTAAAATAGATATGACTGCCGCTAATATGAAACTTAGAGATCCCCTTTTATATCGAATTAAACATGCTCATCATTTTAGAACGGCAGATGAATGGTGTATTTATCCAATGTATGATTTTGCACATTGTTTATCTGATTATATTGAAGGTATTACTCACTCTATTTGTACACTTGAATTTGAAAACAACCGTGTTATATATAATTGGGTATTAACAGAACTTGGACTTGATTTACCAAGACCTTATCAACATGAGTTTGCACGTTTAGGTATGAACTATACTGTAATGAGTAAAAGAAAACTTTTAGAGCTAGTTGAAGGTGGACAAGTTCAAGGATGGGATGATCCACGATTACCTACAATTGCAGGATATAAAAGAAGAGGGTATACAAAAGAGTCTATTTTAAACTTTTGTGATCAAATAGGAATTGCTAAAGCAAATTCAATGGTTGATGTAGCTCAACTTGAGTTTTGTATAAGAGATGATTTAAATAAAAAAGTTCCACGTGTTATGTGTGTACTTGATCCTATTAAAGTAACTATTGAGAATTATGATGGTTTTGAAGAAATTGATGCTTCATACTATCCTCATGATGTTCCTAAAGATGGAAATAGAGTTTTACCTTTCTCTAAAGAAATTTATATTGAACGTGATGACTTTATGGAAAATCCTCCAAAAGGATATTTTAGGCTTACACCTACACAAGCTGTAAGACTTAGACATGCATATATCATTTCTTTTAAAGAAGTAATTAAAGATATTAATGGAAATATTACTGAAATTAAAGCGCAATATTATTCTGATTCTAAAAGTGGATCTGATACTAGTGGGATTAAAGTTAAAAGTGCTATTCAGTGGGTAAGTATTAAAGAAGCTAAAAAAGTTGAAATAAGACTATATGATAGATTATTTAAAACAGAAACTCCTGTAGGAATTGAAGATTTAAATACAAATTCTTTAGAAGTTATAAAAAATGCTTTTGTTGAACCTGCTGTTATAAATGATCGAGCGGATGAAAGATTTCAGTTTGAAAGACAGGGTTATTTTTATGCTGATCCAGAAGATTATACAAATGAAAAACCTGTATTTAATAAAATTGTAGGTCTTAAAGATTCTTGGGGCAAAAAAACAAAACTTACTGAAATTCCTGTTAAGATTCAAAGTAAAAAAGTTCAAATAGATGGTGAATCTATAGCAATGAATGAAGAACAAAAAGGTTTATTTGATAAATATACTTCTAGTCTTGGGTTAAACGCTGAGGTAGCTAATATTATTGCGAGAGATGAGTCTTTATCTAAATTCTATGAAGAGTCTTTATCTTTCTTAAATAGTCCTGTGAGTCTAGCTAACATAATTACAAATGAAGTTGCACGTGAATTAAAACAAATGGAAATAAGTGATCTTAAATTTTCTGTAAAACAAATAACGGAACTTGTTAAAACTTTAGATGATGAAATCATTTCAAATAAAATGGCAAAACAAGTATTTGAAGAAATGGTTAAAACTGGAAAAGATCCAAAACAAATTATTGAAGATAAAGGACTTGTTCAAATCAGTGATCCATCTGTTATTTTGCCAATTATTGATGAAGTAATTGCTAAAAATCCAGATAACCTTGCAAAATTCAAAGCTGGGAACTCTAAGCTTTTAGGCTTTTTTGTAGGACAAGTTTTAAAAAGTACTGGTGGGAAAGCTAACCCTAAAGTAGTTAATACACTTGTTTCTGAAAAGTTAAAATAAATTAATATAAAGGTTAGTAATAATACTAGCCTTTACCTACTGTCTAAAACTAACTATGTGAATATTCTATAAAATACTAGTAATTATTAATGTAAAGAATTCAAGCTCAAAGTAAATTTTAATAGATATATTTTTATAAGCATAAATTTATACTAAGGGGGCTATAGTATATTAAAGGAATATAATGGCTTATTGTTGTGAAGTAGAAAGAAAAAAACTTATAAATAGAATTAATAGAATTTCAGGACAAGTAGCTTCTGTACAAAAAAAAGTATCTGATACTAAATATAATTTAGATGAAGATCCATATGAAATTGTACGTCAACTTACAGCTATTAAGGGTGCAATAAATGGAATGACAACTTCTTATATTGAGCATTTTGCAAAAGGTCATTTAGTTGATAAGATTAAAAAAGGTGATCATGCTGAAGCTGAAGCTCAAATAGATAATTTATTAGAGATTATTAAAGTATTTGGAAAATAGATAAATCTATTTTTTTTAAGAGTACTTTTTATAGTTAAAATAAATATAAAAAAGGTATTCTTTAAAAATAAGAAAATTTTAATTGTATTAAATAATTTAAAGTTATTATTTTATTAGAAATTATTATCTAAAAGTATAAATATTTTAAATAATAATTAAAATTTGAATGCAGATTTTTTAGGTTTTTCTTTTTCTATTTTTTTATATTTATGATTAAAATCATTACCCCATTTTAAAGTAGAAGGCATATTAGCGGTATTTCTATTTTGACCAAATGATCCAAAAGAAGAAGAACTACCTGACTTTCCAAAATTAAAAATTGGCATAAATATTAAAAATAATACTATTGAAAAAATTATTCCAACAATTATTAATAAGTTATTTCTATCTATCATTATGATGTCCTCGAACTATATATAGTTATTATTACATAAAAATGATAAAAATTTGATAAAGATAATTATATAATTCCACTCATCATTAAAATATCTCTTCCTTCACTTGTGATTTTCTCATTAGTCCACATGGGCTCAAATACTAAATCAACATTTACTTCATCTATCTCTTCTAAATTCAAAGCTGCATATTGAACCTGTGAAAGAAGAGAATCTGAAACAGGACAAGAAGGAGAAGTTAAAGTCATTTCAATTTCACAATACATATAATTATCTTTTACTTCTAATTCTATTTTATATATTAAACCCAAGTCATATATATTAACTGGAAGTTCAGGATCAAATATTAATTTTAACTTTTCAACAATTTTTACTTTTATTTCATTTTTATTCATTTTAAACCTTTAATGCATATTCTTTAATCTTTTTTATCATTCCTATTACACCACTTTGTCTATTAGGAGTTATAATTTCACTTAAATTTAAATCATATAAAAGATCTTCCTCTTCTTCATTTATATCATCAGCTTTTAAACCTGAATAAATTTCTAGTAAGATATATACTAGACCTTTTACAATAATGGCATCAGAAGTACCATTAAAATATAACATACCATCTTTTTTCTCACAAGATAACCATACTTGAGAAGTACAACCGTGAACTATATTTTTTGATATTTTATCTTCATCTTTAAAATCTTTTAATTTTTTCCCTAAGTCTATAATAAATTGATATTTATCTAATTCATCATCAAAATAAGAAAGATCATCTTGAATTTTTTTAACTCTATTTTCTATAATATTTTCCATTTTATGACCTTAACATAAATATCGCTCTTTTTAAAGCTGAGATAAACTTATTAATATCTTCTTTGTCATTGTAAAAAGATAAAGAAACTCTAATTGTTCCTTTAATTCCTAGTTCTTTCATAATTGGCTGGGCACAGTGATGTCCAACTCTTATATTAATTTTCATTTTATCTAATAATATTCCTATATCATCGTGAATAATACCTTTTATATTAAAACTTTTTGATCCAATTGAATCTATTTCATTATTATATAAAATAATATCAGGTATTTTTTTTAATTCATTGTGTAAATAAATATATAATTCTTTTTCATTTTTTTCTATATTTTTATATCCAATATAGTTTATGTACTCTAAAGATTTTCCAAAAGCTATAACTCCAGATATATTTTGAGTACCAGCTTCGAATAAAAAAGGGGAGTCTAGTAATTCACTTTTTTCAAAACTTACTTCTTGAATGGTAGCTCCACCTGTTTGGTAAGGAGAAATTGATTTAAGTAAAGATTCTTTAATATAAATAGCTCCCAAACCAGTAGGACCAAAAGTTTTATGCGCTGACATAAGAAAAAAATCACAGTTAATATCTTTAACATCTATTTTAAAATGCGCTAAACTCTGAGCTGCATCTATTAAAATAATAGCATTATACTTATGAGATAATGTAGTAATTCTTTTAATATCATGTATTTTTCCAAAAGCATTAGAAATATGAGTAATAGATACAAAAGCATTTTTATTTTTTTTCAATATTCTCTCAAAATCTTCATAATCAAAATCTAAATTTTCTTTATATTTTACAACTTCTAAATCTTTTCCTAGAACTCTTCCTTGCACGTGCCAAGGAACTATATTTGAATGATGCTCTAATGATGAGATAATGATAGTTTCAAACTTTTTAGCATAAGATGAAGCAATAAAATTAATGCCTTCAGTTATTCCTTTTGTAAAAATTATTTCATTTATACTTTTTGCATTAATAAAATCTTTTAATTCTTTTCTTGTATCTTCATACATTGAAGTTGCTTTGTTAGAATTTCCATATGAACTTCTATGTGTATTTGCACAATAATTTGTATAATACTCACTCATAGCATCTATTACTATTTGAGGTTTTTGAGTAGTTGCAGCATTATCTAAATAAACAGATTCATTATTTGAAAAATAAGGAAAATCTTTTTTAAACATATCTACTCCTTTTAAAGTTTTGTATAAAATCTTTTATACCTTTATTGGAAATACTATCATAAATCTCATTCTCAAAGGCTTTTAAAAGTAGCTCTTTTGCTTGTATTAAAGAAATACCTCTACTTTGTAAATAATATAAAGCATTTTTATCTAAAAAACCTATACTTGAACCATGTGCTGCTTTTAATTCATCTACTAATATTTCTAAATGTGGTTCAACTAATACATTCGCTCCATCATTACACAATATAGCTTTTGAATATTGATAAGCTTGAGCATTAATAGCTTTATTTTGCACAATAGATAAGGGTTTAAAAGATGATTTAGACTTATCTTTTAAAATATGTTTAATTTTTATATTTGATTTTGTATTTTCATTTTGATGAATAGTATGAATTATATTTTCTACAAAACTTTTATTTTTAATATTCACTAAAATATTCATAGAAAAACTTGAGTTTTCGTAATCTAATATTGTACTAACCTCATTTACAGATGTTAGCGATGAGAACTCAAAT